>JBARHM010000358.1:0-7230 GCA_049799235.1 Gallionella sp. | reverse complement strand
ATGCCCGGGCCCTCGGCAAAACGGATCTCGCTGCCCACGATCAACTTCAATCCGCATGCCTTCGCCGCCATGTGGGCGCGCACGATACCCGCGAGGGAGCACTCGTCGGTAATGGCCAGCGCCGCATAACCCAACTCGTGGGCGCATGTCACCAGTTCTTCCGGATGCGATGCTCCGCACAGAAAGGTGAAGTTGGAGAGACAATGCAACTCTGCGTAGACGTTCATGACTACAGGGCTTCTACTCCCCTCTCCCACAAGTGGTAGAGGGGAGTGTGTATTCATTTTTATGGTCATGGAAGACATCCAGTATGTTCAGGCAAACAGCCCATGCACAAACCAGTCACCGCTGCAGCGGTCGCGATACACCCACAGGCGTGAGCCGTTGCGGCCCTGTGCGATGTAATAGTCCCGCTCGACATCCTTGCCGTCCCACCAGCCGCTTTCGATGCGCTCAGGTCCCGACCTCAACTCAAGCCGATCTTTCAGGCAAGGCATGGGTTTGGGCAGCAGCCACAGCGGACGCTGGAGTTTATTTGGCGACCTGGTTTCCTCTCCTGTCTCGCACTGCCGCCAAGCCAGCTCCGGCCTGTGGTCAGCCGCAGGTGCGATACTGAACACCGCCTCCTTACCCAGCCGGATTCGCAGCCGTTCCAGCAACAGCTTGCCATCCACTTTGTCAGCACTATCCTGAAACATATCCAGGCTGGATAACTCCCTGGCCTGAAGGTGGCTGGCATGGAGCATGATCGTATGCACAGGGGCAGGCAGGCGGGTGCAACCGAGAGTTTCCCGCAGCAGGAGCAGCATATGCTCCAAGGCATGAACAGGCTCGGAGAACCCCACTTTCAAGACGGTATCCGGCACATCCTCATGGCAGCAGACAAGTTCGAATTCCTGTACACCGGCCTGAAGCAATCTGAGATAGCCCTCCAGTTCCAGCAACAGGCGGCGTGAAGCAAATAGCAGCGCCTCGGCTTCGTGCACCTGTGACGGCAATTCCAGACGCCGTTCGAAACCGGGAGGCGGCACGAAGAAATCGCGTGCCTCGGGCAACCGGCCCAGAGCGCGATCCAGCTCATCCAGCAAGCCCTGGCCAAAACGTCGCGCCATGCCGGCACGCGGAAAGCGCAAGCAGTCTCCCAAAGTGTATGCACCGACCATTTCCAGACTTGCCAGAATGTCCTGCGATTGATCGAGCAACCTGACCGACAATGCAGCAAGGGCCTTTTCGAGCTGGGCCGATTCGCGGACCGCGACCTCCTTCCCCGCCAGAGCCATCAACCATGCCGCATGCGGAGTCGGAGCGCAGGCGTGGATAAATGTGTAACCCATTTCATTCAGGCCGCTGCTGATTTGCCTGATCAGGTTATTGAAGCCGCGATGCAATCGCAGACAACTGCCGATCTCCATCAACAGTCCATCCGGAGACTGCAGGCTGATTGCAGGTGTGAACTGTCCCGCCCAGGCAGCAAGTCCCGCCAACGATTCCTGCTCTGCTGCAATATCGCTGCTGCGCACAATGAGATTCGCAACCAATGCATGGGTTGCGGAAGCCAGCATTCCCGGCCTCACCCCACACACGATGGCAGCCTCGTTGCATGCCTTAACTCGCGAACGGTTGCCCTGCTTTTCAATGACCGCTAGAGGTTCATGCGCATCGCCGCCTCTGGAGAAGATTTCCAGAGAAAGTGCGGGGAAATGGAGGGCTAGCCAGAACATGAATGACACTCACAGCGATGTTGTGCTGGTCAGTTACGAGCAGCTTCATGTAGCGATTGCACAACAGATAGCGATGGTGCCGCTGGACATGCGCGGCGAATGCCATTCGTTTGAAGCAGGCTCACCATCACGGGCTTGCTCACATGCCCGCCACGCCGTTTGAGGATATGCACCGCCAAGCCATTGGATGTTGCTTCCAGGCGCAGGCGCAGTGCGGCAGTGGAACGCTCTTGCGCGGCACTCGCGGAGCGGAACAGTACGCCCCAGGCTCGGCCCGTTTCCGCACCGAGTTGCAAACGGCGCATGCGTCGCTCGTCGGGCATGTTCAGCCATGCCAGCACAGCACTGCATGCACCTGAACGCAGTGCTTGCTCGGCAGTCCACCAGGCATCCTTTTCCGATTGAGGCTTTGCTACCAGCAGTTGTTTCAGGTTGACCCCTGCAATGCTCAAGGCTGGCGCATAGGGAACATGAGGCGGAGATACCCAGGCCTGCCATTCGCTTTTTGCGGATACTCGTGCAAGCGCAGGCAGCAACAAGCGCAGTTCGCCGATGCCTTCCCGTTCAAGCAGGATCTCCGTCAGCGCTCCGCGCGGCCAGCCGCCGCCCGGCAGCTGTTCATCCAGTTCTGCAAAGCCGGTCGGCAGCGTATCCCCGCCCATCCGCGCGAGCCGGTCACCGCGCCAGATGCCTGGGTGTTGCAGCACCAGATCAAGGGATGCATTCATTTTGCACTTCCAAAATTCATTTTTTCGGGATGAAGCTCAAGGAGCAGCACATAGCTTTGGTGTGGAAATTTCAGAGGCGGCTGCTCCCGCAAGCGGCTGGCTTCGCCATAACCAGCGACTTGGCGAGTGTCTTTTTCTCGGCTAGTCGAATGGCTAGTAGCTCCACCAGTAACGTGTCGCAGCCGCTACTTCCACATTGCCTTCATCTTGCCCAGCAGATCCACCACCTCTTCCCGGGATCGGCCGGCTGCATTGACAGGTGTTGCTTCAACCACCGGCCAGGCTTTCTTCTCGAACAGTTCCAGGATACCTGCTGGAATGAAGCGAGTCCTGCCGGCATAGACATGGCGGTCGCCGAGTTGAGATTGTTGCGTGACGAAGAAACGTTGCGGCACCACGATCTGCAGATGATCCTTGGCGCGGGTCATCGCCACATACAACAGCCGCCGCTCCTCTTCGATCTCGCCGGGGCTTCCGGTAGCCAGATCAGACGGCAGGCAGCCGTCCACTGCGTTCAGCAGCGTGACCGACTTCCATTCCTGCCCCTTCGCTGAATGGATGGTGGACAGAATGAGATAGTCTTCATCGCGCAACGGCGCTCCCGCTTCATCGCTGGTGGCATCGGGCGGGTCCAGCGTGAGTTCGGTCAGGAAGCGCTGCCGCGAAGGATAAGTGGATGCGATCTTTTCCAGTTGATCGATATCGATCTGGCGAACCTGCGCGTCTTCATACAAACGCTCCAGATGTCCCTTGTACCAATTGCTGATCGTCTCGAATTCCGACGGCCACGGCACGGCTCGCTGGCCCAGGTTTGCAAACAGTTCAAGAAAACCTTGCCAACCCTCAGCCGCACCGGATGGCACTTTGGATTCCTGCAGACCCATCATGGCATCCTGCGCCAAGGCAAGATTGTCGAGCACCTGTGCCGATGTCTTCGGGCCGATACCGGGGATCAGTTGCAGCACACGGAACCCGGCAACCCGGTCGCGCGGATTCTCGATCCAGCGCAGCACCGAAAGCACATCCTTGACGTGGGCGGATTCAAGAAACTTCAACCCGCCGAATTTTACGAACGGGATGTTGCGCCGCACGAGTTCGATTTCGAGCATCGCGCTGTGATGCGAGGCGCGGAACAACACCGCCTGCGATTTGAGCCTGATACCCCTTTCACGCCGCTCCAGCACCTGCTCCACCACGAAGGCTGCCTGATCCGTCTCGTCGCGCACCGTGACGAGCTGCGGTCGTTCGTCCGAGTTCCTGTTGCTCCACAGTTCCTTGCTGTATCGCTCCGTTGCCAACCGGATCACCCCGTTTGCCGCCGCGAGGATGGGTTGTGTCGAGCGGTAATTCTGCTCAAGCGTGACGATCTTTGCCGGAGGATCGAAGTGCGTGGGGAAATCCAGTATGTTGCGCACCGTCGCACCGCGGAAAGCGTAGATCGATTGCGCATCATCGCCGACAACCGTGAGGCCCCGTCCATGCGGCTTGAGTGCGAGCAGAATGCTGGCCTGCAGCGCATTGGTATCCTGATATTCGTCCACCAAAATATGGTCGAAGCGGGCACCGATCTCCGTAGCCAGCACCGGTTCGGCAACCATCTGTGCCCAATACAGCAGCAAGTCGTCGTAGTCGAGCACGCGCTGTTTCTGCTTGGCCTCCACATAGGCGAGGAACAGCTGTTTGAGCTCGTCCTGCCATTCGGCACACCAAGGGAATCGGTACTGCAGCACTTCTTCCAATGGCAATAGGGTATTGACCGTAGCCGAGTAAATCGCGAGACAGGTATTTTTCAACGGAAAGCGTTTTGCCTTGCCGGACGCCCCAAGCTCATGCCGCACCAGGTTCATCAGATCGGCCGAATCTCCCCTGTCGTGGATAGTAAAGCCCGAGTCGAGACCGATCCTGCCGGAGTATTCGCGCAACAGGCGCGCGCCGATACTGTGGAAAGTTCCGGTCCAGCTCAGTTTTGCACCGGCAAGACGCGGACGGCCAGCAGCAAGTTGGCGCACGATGCGTTCTGCACGCCGCGCCATCTCATCCGCAGCGCGGCGCGAGAAGGTCAACAACAGGATAGTCCCGGGATCGGCGCCCTGCGCGATAAGATGCGCAACGCGGTGTGCAAGCGTATTGGTCTTGCCGGACCCTGCCCCGGCAATAACCAATAGCGGAGCAAGCTCATCACCGCAAGTGCCGTGCTCTACGGCATTGCGCTGTGCGGAGTTGAGGCGTGCAAGAAAAGTTTCTGCCTCAGCGCTTGGGGTGTTTTCGACAACGAGATTCATTCTTCTGAACGTTACCGGGAAGATACGTGCCTGGTGAAAAAACTTATATTTGCACGATACAGAACGTTCGTTCTGTTGTCAATCCGGCCAGAAATAACCTTAATTCGGACTACTATTTTGCGCTGGAGTGTGCGAATGCCTTAACCCGCAACAGGTCCTTCGATCGGTTTCAGGCATTCGGCATCGTCATTACGTACGCTGTTGACTCGCATACTCACCGGGTAATAACTCATCAGCTTCGATGGAAAGGGCTTCAGCAAGTCCTGCACCTTGGGATAGGCAGAATCCAGCCAGGCTCCGTAGTCGCTCGGCTGGATGATCAATGGCATCCTGTCATGCAATTCCCCAACCAACTCATTCGCGCCTACTGTGATGATGGTGCAGGTTTCCACTGTTTCGCCGGAAGGATTCACCCAATGCTCCCAGAGGCTGGCCATGCCAAACAATTTCTTATCCGCCATGCGAATGGAATAGGGTTGTTTGCGGCCCCCAATGGTCTTCCATTCATAGAATGCATCTGCCGGAACCAGACAGTGGTGGCGCCGAAAGGCGTTGCGGAAGGCCGGCTTGTCCGCGAGTGTTTCCGCGCGGGCATTAATGAGCTTAGTGCCAATTGCCTGATCTTTGGCCCAAGACGGAATCAGTCCCCATTTCAGGAGAGCGAGTTCTCTCCCCTGCTCGGTAGCGCGTACTACAGGGATCGTCTGACTTGGGGCGATGTTGTAATGGGCCGAGACGTCCCGCACCCATAACAGGTTGAACCGCTCCGCAATAACTTCAGGAGGCGACGTAAGGGCATATCGTCCGCACATGAAAACAGTCTATCGAAAATTGCGAGCCGATGTAAGTCTACGAACGACAGACTCCGGCATTCACGCTGATAGCCCACGCGATCTGGCGCGGCACCACCAGCTTGGTCAGCAGCTTGTAGTCAGTCGCGGCAGAGTTTTTGGAGGGGTCGATTTGCATGCAGGTTTTCTCTAAGGAAAGGAATCACTTGGTTTTCAGCTTCAATCAACTCTTCAATACGTAACGACCGGTCTTGTTGCCGCCGACTTTCTCAACTACACCCGCATCCAGCAGCGGACGCAGCAAATCCATCGCCCCTTGCCTGGACACACCCAGTGCCTCCCATATTTCAGCGGGCGCCATGCCACCATGATCTCGCAACAGATGCAGAAGCTGCTCCTGCCTTGGACGCAGTACCAGCTTCTGCGCAGACTTCACCTGCAAGGTCTGTATCCGCAACCATGCCCGCTCCAGCGTTTGCCGCAATCCCGCCTCGCAATATTCCAGCCACGCGCTCATATCTTCCCCGGCCTCGCGCACACCTTGCAGCGCAGCATAGTAGGCCGGGCGGTCTTCCCAGTAATATTCGTCCACTGAAAAAATGTGGTGCGTGTCGAAGCCGCGCCGGTAAAACTCCCACAGCGCAAGCGCACGGCCCGTGCGCCCGTTGCCATCGGCAAACGGGTGGATAGCCTCGAAGCGGTAATGCAGGATGGCCGAGCTGAGAACCGGCGAGAGTTTTTTCGCCTCCTTGTTCCACCACTCCAGCAACTCGAACATCAGGCCTGAAACGGCATCGGGCGGAGGCGGGCAATATGGCCCGACGCGAACATTTATCATCCGGTATTTTCCCGCCTCGCCTTGGTCCATCACCTCCCCGGCCAGTATCCGGTGCAGTTCCAGAATGTCCGTATGACCTATTTTCTTCTTGGCCGCGTTTTTTTCCACATAACGCAGCCCGGCAAAATAATTGATGACCTCGCGCTTCGAACGCGCACTAGGCGCAGAAAGCTCGCGCCCCTCCTCCAGTGCGCGCACTTGTTCCAGCGTCAGCGGGTTGCCCTCGATGGCCGTCGAGGCATGGACGTTGCGCGTGCGGGTGTCCTTTTGCAGAGCGGGTACCCATGACAGCCCGACAGCCGCTCCCAGAACCCGCTCCCGCAATGCAGCAACGGCTTCCACCTGCGAAAGCAGGTCGGGCGTTATGGTGAATTTCGGTTGATACGGCATGCCATAAATAAACCGTAAGTCAAGTTATGTGTCAAGCTGTTGGCGAGATAAAAGTGGCCCTATTGACCGCTCAAAATCCCCTGCTTATACCAGTGAGCAGTTGAGAACTCTTCAACTCTGTTTCCCCGCGGCCACCGCCGGCGGTGTCCACTTCCACCTTGCCGCTGTTGTACTTGGCCTCTGCAAATACGCCCCCCCTTGGCGTGATTCCATATTTCAGCCCGCCAAGCAGTTGGTAACCAAAACCGGCGCCTTGATAGCTTTCCTCGTTGTTCTGGCCATTGACCGAATTCTCCGGATGCAGAACATAGTAGGTCAGCCCTGCGCCTGCATAGGGCTGCCAACGTCCGTTTGGAAATGAGGCGTTTGTCTCGTGCATCCCGCGGTAATAACCATTCAATGCCACGATGTTTACGCCGTGGGACATGCTGAATGATTGAACGCGCTGGTCCATGCGGGCATCTTCGTTGACCGGCGCCC
>JBARHM010000357.1:0-3279 GCA_049799235.1 Gallionella sp. | reverse complement strand
ACGCACCGGTGAAACCGACGAGACTGCGCTGTAAATGCTGTCTATTTCTTTACCGCGCTGATTTACTGGTTTGACCAGCATGCGTATAATGCTCCCTTTTCCGAGGGCTGCTCAATATGCGCGACATCCAAAAAGCTCTGACCTTTGACGACGTTCTGCTCGTTCCTGCATATTCAAATGTATTGCCGCGAAATGTCAGTCTGCGCACCCAGCTCACGCGCAACATCAGTTTGAACATCCCGCTGTTGTCCGCGGCGATGGATACCGTGACGGAGTCACGACTTGCGATCGCACTGGCGCAGGAAGGCGGGATCGGCATCCTGCACAAGAACATGTCTGCCCACGCCCAGGCTGCCAAGGTCGCAAAAGTCAAGCGCTTTGAAAGCGGGGTGGTCAAGGACCCGATCACCATCACACAGGACATGACGGTGCGCAATGTGCTGGATCTGACCCGTCATCACAAGATTTCCGGGTTGCCGGTCGTGCAGGGCAAGCAGCTGGTCGGGATCGTCACCAATCGCGATTTGCGTTTTGAAAACAGCCTGGATCAGCCGATCCGGAACATCATGACCTCGAAAGATAGTCTAATCACCGTCAAGGAGAACGCCAGTCTGGAAGAGGCACGCGCACTGATGCACAAGCACCGCATCGAACGGGTGCTGGTGGTGAACGAAGCGTTTGAATTGCGCGGTTTGATGACAGTCAAGGATATCCTTAAAGCCAGCGAACACCCCTTGGCATGTAAAGACAGCCATGGCCGTCTGCGCTCCGGAGCGGCGGTCGGGGTGGGAGAGGGAACGGAGGAGCGCGTCGCATTGCTGGCAGAAGCGGGCGTTGATGTGATCGTGGTGGATACCGCTCACGGTCATTCGCAAGGTGTGCTGGATCGTGTCAAGTGGGTCAAGAACAACTTCCCGCATGTTGAGGTGATCGGCGGTAACATCGCAACAGGCGCTGCGGCATCGGCACTGCTGGATCACGGTGCTGACGGGGTGAAAGTCGGCATAGGTCCGGGCTCGATTTGCACCACACGTATCGTCGCGGGTGTCGGTGTTCCTCAGATCGCGGCGATCCAGAATGTTTCGAAAGCGCTGCAGGGAACCGGTGTGCCGTTGGTCGCGGATGGGGGCATCCGTTACTCCGGAGATATCGCCAAGGCGATCGCGGCCGGTGCGCATGCTGTGATGCTGGGCGGATTGTTTGCAGGTACCGAAGAATCACCTGGTGAAATAGAACTGTTCCAGGGCCGTTCATACAAATCCTATCGCGGCATGGGCAGCCTGGGGGCGATGCAGCAAGGTTCCAGCGACCGCTATTTCCAGGATAGCGAGGCCAATCAGGACAAGCTGGTGCCGGAAGGCGTGGAAGGGCGGGTACCCTACAAGGGGAGCGTTATCGCGGTGATCCATCAATTGATGGGCGGTCTGCGTTCCAGCATGGGATATCTCGGTTGTCCCGATATCGCCACGATGCACACAAAGGCCGAGTTCATCGAGATCACTTCTTCAGGTATCCGCGAGTCGCATGTGCACGATGTGCAGATCACCAAGGAAGCGCCGAATTATCATATTGAGTGAGCTGGACATAAGACTTGAGACGTAAGACATAAGTTAAAACCGCGAAGCGACAATACCAACTTCCAACTTACGTCTTCCAACTAATAACTTGGGTATGTATATGGCCGGGTATCGTGAACTTAAGGTTTGGCGACTGGCGATGGAATTGGCTGAAGAAGTATATAAACTCTGCTCTACGTTTCCAAAACATGAGGTTTATGGATTAACCAGCCAGCTGCAACGTGCTGCGATTTCCATTCCATCCAATATCGCGGAGGGGCAGGCGCGTAATTCCAGCAAGGAGTTCGGCCATTTTCTTGGCATTGCGCGGGGCTCTTTGGCCGAGTTGGAAACCCAAATCATGCTGGCGCAGCATTTGGATTACCTGACCGAAGAGGCAATCAGCCCGTCTCTGCAAAACGCAGACGAAATTGGCAAGATGCTTAAAGGCCTGCAAAAATCCCTCGCCACCAACTAACGACTAACGTCTAGCGACTAATGACTCCTCATAAAAAAATCCTGATCCTTGATTTTGGCTCGCAGTACACTCAATTGATTGCGCGACGGGTTCGCGAAACCCATGTCTATTGCGAGCTGCATCCGTATGATATGTCCGACGATTTCATCCGTGCTTTCAATCCCAGTGGCATCATTCTCTCCGGCGGGCCGAGTTCGGTCACCGAGGGCGATACGCCGCGCGCTCCGCAGATCGTGCTCGAACTTGGTGTTCCGGTGCTGGGAATCTGCTACGGCATGCAGACCATGGCTGCGCAACTGGGCGGCGCGGTCGAAACAGGTCTGGTGCGTGAATTCGGTTATGCCGAAATTCGCGCGCAGGGCCATTCTGCATTGTTGCGGGACATTCAGGACCGAACCAACGACCAGGGCCATGGCTTGATCGATGTTTGGATGAGCCATGGCGACAAGGTTACAAGATTACCGCCCGGATTCAAGGTGATCGCCAGCAATATCACCACACCCATCGCCGGCATGGCGGACGATGGGCGGCGCCTTTACGCGCTGCAGTTCCATCCCGAAGTGACCCATACCCCGCAGGGCAAGGCGATGCTGAGCAGGTTCGTGCATGATATCTGCGGGTGTGCACAGGACTGGAACATGCCGGATTACGTCGGTGAAGCGGTGGAAAAGATCCGCGCACAGGTCGGCAAGGACGAGGTGATTCTCGGGCTGTCCGGCGGGGTGGATTCCTCGGTTGCTGCGGCGTTGATCCATAGCGCGATCGGAGATCAATTGAATTGCGTGTTCGTGGACAACGGTCTGCTGCGCCTGAACGAGGCCGGTCAAGTGATGAAAACGTTCGCCGAAAACCTCGGCGTAAAGGTGATTCACGTCGATGCCAGTGCCGAATTCCTGCATCATCTGACAGGCGTGTCAGACCCTGAGAAAAAGCGCAAGGTCATCGGACGCGAGTTCGTCGAAGTGTTCCAGCGCGAAGCAAAAAAATTGCCGCAGGCCAAATGGCTGGCACAGGGAACCATCTATCCGGATGTGATCGAGTCGGCCAGCGCAAAAACCAAAAAGGCCCACACCATCAAATCGCACCATAATGTCGGTGGCTTGCCGGAAAGCCTGCACCTGAAATTGCTCGAACCGTTGCGCGAACTGTTCAAGGACGAGGTGCGCGAACTCGGCGTGGCGCTCGGCCTGCCGCACGACATGGTGTATCGCCATCCGTTCCCCGGCCCCGGTCTCGGCGTGCGTA
>JBARHM010000356.1:0-1710 GCA_049799235.1 Gallionella sp. | reverse complement strand
CGATCGCGACGACCTCATCCGGGTTGACGCCCTGGTGGGGCTCCTTGCCGGTCAGCTCTTTGACCTTGTCGCGGACTGCCGGCGAGCGGGTCATGCCGCCGACCAGGACGACGTGGTCGATCGCGGTGTCGGCGTCGTCGAGCGCCCGTTTCACCGGGCCGACGATCCGCTCCAGCAGGTCGCCGGTCAGCTCGTTCAGCTTCGAGCGGCTGAGCTTCAGGTCGAGGTGCTTCGGCTGACCCTCGACGGCGGTGATGAAGGGCAGGTTGATCTGCGTCTCCTGGGTCGAGGAGAGCTCGATCTTCGCCTTCTCCGCCGCCTCGTACAGGCGCTGCAGCGAGTTCTTGTCCTGCGCAAGGTCGACGCCCTGGTCGCGTTTGAACTCGGCGACCAGCCACTCGACGATCGCCTTGTCCCAGTTGTCCCCGCCGAGGTGGTTGTCGCCGGCGGTGGACTTCACCTCGAAGACCCCATCGCCGATTTCCAGCACCGATACGTCGAAGGTGCCGCCGCCGAGGTCGAAGACGAGGATCGTGTGGTCCGATTTCTCTTTGTCGAGCCCGTAGGCCAGCGAGGCCGCCGTCGGCTCGTTGATGATCCGCTTCACCTCGAGGCCGGCGATTTTCCCGGCGTCCTTGGTCGCCTGGCGCTGGTCGTCGTTGAAGTAGGCGGGGACGGTGATCACCGCGCTGTCGACCGCTTCGCCCAGCTTCGCTTCGGCGTCCGCCTTCAGCTTCTGCAGGATCATCGCGCTGATCTCGGGCGGGCTGTACTGCTTGTCGCGGGCTTCGACCCGCACGTCCCCGTTGGGCCCGGCGACGACCTTGTAGGGGACGATCGTCTCCTCCTCTTTGACTTCGGACTCCTTGCGCCCCATGAAGCGCTTGATCGAGAAGATCGTGTTCTCGGGGTTCATCACCGCCTGGCGTTTGGCCACGGTGCCAACCAACCGCTCGCCGGAGTCGGCGAAGGCGACCACGGACGGGGTCGTCCGGCCTCCCTCGGCGTTCTCCAGAACGGTCGGCTCGCCGCCCTCCATCACGGCGACGCAGGAGTTGGTCGTGCCCAAATCGATTCCGATCGTCTTGCCCACTTTGTCGCGTACCTCCAGGGGTTTCGTTAACCAAGCCTATGAAATCTAAGTGTCAGTATGGCAGATCGCCTATGCATTGCAACCAGGAGTCGGCGCCCCGCAGCGGCTGCGCGGTCAGGCCGAGTGGCTGGGACTTATCTAGCCCTCGCCGGCGGTGCGGGCGACGAATTCGGCGACTTCCTTGGACTGCGCCTCGTTCAGGATGCCCCCGGGCATGCGGCCTGGCGTGGAGCTGTCGACCCCGTTTTCGACCGCGTTGAGGACGCGCCCTTCGGTCGACGCGATGGTGGAGGCGGCGGTGGGTCCGCTTGGCGGGCCGGACGGCGCCAGCAGTTCGTCGAGGTCGGGGGCGTAGTTGCCGTTGGTGCCCGCCGCGTAGAGCGTGTGGCAGGCGCCGCAGTTGGTCTGGAAGAGGGTCTGGCCGGACTTCAGGTCTGCCGGCACCTTCTGCGCGCCCCTCGCCGCGTCGCCCCGCGAGCGGAAGGCGAGCCATGGGAGCAGGACCGCGAGGACGAGAACCAGCAGCCCGAAGACGATGAAGGTGCGTCGGCTCATTTGCGCCCGGCACGGTACCAAGGACACATCCGCCGCAGCTCGCACTCGCCACAGCGCGGCTG
>JBARHM010000355.1:0-7851 GCA_049799235.1 Gallionella sp. | reverse complement strand
CACTCACATCGCCTGACAGGGCTTGCTTCAAGGTACCCAACGGGCCCTTTATCGAAATCTCACTCCCGGCCAGCGCCACTTCAACTCCACTGGGCACCAAGACAGGATTTTTGGCAACTCTAGACATGTTTACCTCACTACGCCACTAAGCACAGAACTTCACCGCCAATTCCATTGGCGCGCGCTTTGCGGTCAGTCATCAAACCTTTGGAAGTGGAAACAATGGCGATACCCAGGCCGTTCAACACCTTTGGAATGTCATTGGATCCCTTGTAAATACGCAGTCCGGGACGGCTGATACGCTGGATCTTCTCTATTACCGGACGACCGCTGTAATATTTCAGACCGATTTCCAGCGTTGCTTTACCTCCGTCCCCCGTGACGACATTGAAGCCATCGACATATCCCTCGTCTTTAAGGAGTTCGGCAATCGCCACCTTCAACTTCGAAGAAGGCATCGTCACAGTAGTTTTTTCCGCAAGCTGCGCATTGCGAATGCGCGTCAACATGTCGGAGATTGGGTCACTCATACTCATTTAATTGCTCCTACCAGCTTGCCTTGACTACACCTGGAATCTCACCGCGCATCGCGAATTCACGCACTTTGATACGCCCCAAACCAAACTTTTTGAAAGTACCGCGCGGGCGGCCAGTCAATGCACACCGGTTGCGCAGACGCACCGGACTTGAGTTACGCGGCAACGCTTGCAGCTTCAGGCGAGCATCAGCACGCTGTTCGTCGCTTAATTTGGTATTTTCAATTGTTGCCTTCAGCAAGGCGCGCTTAGCCGCAAACTTCGCAACCATTTCACGGCGTTTTTGCTCACGGTTGATTACTGCCACTTTAGCCATTAGTTATCCCTCATTTCTTGAGTGGGAGTTTAAAAGCCAACAGAAGAGCCTTGGCTTCTTCGTCAGTCTTTGCCGAGGTGGTGATGGTGATGTTCATACCACGCAACGCATCGATCTTTTCGTACTCGATTTCCGGAAAAATGATCTGCTCTTTCACGCCCATGTTGTAGTTGCCACGGCCATCAAAGGACTTGCCGGAGATGCCGCGGAAATCGCGAATCCTCGGGATTGCCACGGAGATCAAACGATCCAGAAATTCGTACATGCGCGCTTTGCGCAATGTCACCTTGCAGCCAACCGGATAGCCTTCGCGAATCTTGAAACCGGCGATGGACTTCTTGGACATTGTGACTACCGGTTTCTGTCCGGCGATCTTCTGCATATCGCCAACAGCGAATTCCATCACCTTCTTGTCGGCCACCGCTTCACCGACACCCATGTTCAGAGTGATCTTTTCGATGCGTGGCACTTCCATGGCTGACTTGTAGCCGAATTGCTTCATCAGGTCTTTGGTGACCTTGTCTTTGTAAAACTCATATAAACGAGCCATGCTCTATACCCCTTAAGGAAATCTCTAAAAATCCAGATTTCATCCCAACTGCTGCGTTGCGTAAAAAATTCCTTGCTTACATATCATCCATATGCGGCGCTGCGTAATTTTTTCCGCGCCTTGCATTTGAGCGAACTCTAAATTTTTAGAGGCATCCTTACGCGTCAATCATTTCGCCGTTGGACTTGAACACGCGAACCTTGCGTCCATCTTCCAGCTTCTTGATACCGACACGGTCGCCCTTCTTGGCAGCCGCGTTGTAGATCGCCACATTCGATATATGAATAGGCAATTCCTTTTCCACGATCCCGCCAGTCAAACCCTTTACCGGGTTGGGCTTTTGGTGCTTTTTGACCTTATTGATGCCACCAACCAGCAGGTATTCACCCAGCACACGCTGCACACTGCCGCGATTACCCTTGTCCTTGCCGGCGATAACGATTACATCATCGTTCTTCCTGATCTTGCGCATGATTTTCCTCGACTCGATTCGTCGCTAGCTAACTTAACTTCAGGGCTTAAAGCACTTCAGGTGCCAGCGAAACGATCTTCATGAACTTCTCGGTACGCAACTCTCGTGTAACCGGCCCGAAGATACGCGTGCCTATCGGCTCCAGTTTAGCATTCAACAATACTGCGGCATTGCCATCGAACTTGACCAGAGAACCATCCGAACGACGCACGCCCTTGGCAGTGCGAACTACAACGGCGTTGTACACCTCGCCTTTTTTTACGCGGCCACGCGGAGCAGCATCCCTGATGCTGACCTTGATGACATCCCCAACGGAAGCATACCGACGCTTGGAGCCGCCCAACACCTTGATGCACATCACCGAGCGCGCACCAGTATTGTCAGCCACATCTAAAACAGACTGCATTTGTATCATTATCTAATCTCCAACTTGTACCGCCCACGGCGGCCAGTTTTGGAACCCGTTCGGGTTAGGTCGCCGTATCTACCGGCGATGAAACGAAGCCGCGCATTATATGCAAATTCAACAAAGACGCAAGCAGAAATTGCAGATTTCAATCAAACAGCTAAATCGCAGCTGCTTTTTCCAGCAGTTTTGCAACACGCCAACTCTTGGTTTTGGCAATCGGACGGCACTCTTCTATCGTCACCACATCGCCGGTATGAAACTCGTTCGCTTCATCGTGCGCGTGATACTTCTTGGAAACGCGAATGATCTTGCCCAGCAGCGGGTGTTTCACTTTACGCTCTACCAGTACTGTTACGGTCTTGTCCATCTTGTCGCTTGTCACGGTACCGGTCAGGGTACGCTTCATTTTGGAATCACTCATTACTTTGGAATCACTCATTGCTTTCGAGTCGCTCATTCTTGGGCACCCTTCTCTGTCAACACTGTCTTGACGCGTGCGATATCACGGCGCACTTTCCGGAATTCGCTGGTATTGGTCATTTGCTGCGTCGCGACCTGCATGCGCAAGCCGAACTGCGCCTTGGTCAAAGACAGCAATTCGGTTTTCAGATCCGCCACGGATTTCGCTTTAAGTTCACTGGCCTTCATGTTATGTACCTACCTGTCTGACAACAAAAGTGGTGGCCAATGGCAACTTTGCCGAAGCCAGAAGAAACGCTTCGCGTGCCAGGGTTTCGCTCACGCCATCCATTTCGTAAAGCATCTTGCCCGGCTGGATTTCCGCGACGTAGTACTCTGGGTTACCTTTACCGTTACCCATCCTGACTTCAGCAGGTTTTTTGGAGATCGGCTTGTCCGGGAATATGCGAATCCAGATACGGCCTCCGCGCTTGATATGACGAGTCATTGCGCGACGTGCCGCTTCTATCTGACGCGCAGTCAGGCGTCCTCGCGCTACCGCCTTGAGACCAAACTCGCCGAAACTAACCTTGTTGCCACGCGTGGCGATACCGGTATTCCTGCCTTTCTGTTCCTTGCGGAATTTTCTTCTAGCTGGCTGTAGCATGCTTTGCTCCCGACTTTCTTGCTTTCTTTTCCGGTTCAGCGGCGACTGGCGCAGCAAGTTCCTGATCCGACACTTCACCCTTGAACACCCAAACCTTCACGCCTATGACCCCGTAAGTGGTCTTCGCTTCTGCCGTTCCATAGTCGATATCGGCGCGCAAAGTATGCAATGGTACGCGTCCTTCGCGGTACCACTCGGTCCGTGCGATTTCAATTCCGTTCAATCGCCCGGCACTCATGATCTTGATGCCCTGCGCGCCGAGGCGCATTGCATTTTGCATCGCGCGCTTCATCGCGCGACGGAACATGATGCGCTTTTCCAATTGGGCTGTGATGCTTTCAGCGATAAGCTGGGCATCGATTTCCGGCTTGCGCACTTCTTCTATCGCCACATCGACAGACTGAAGCCCCATGCGCTTGCGCAATTCAGCGCGCAACGATTCGATGTCCTCGCCCTTCTTTCCGATCACCATGCCGGGGCGGGCTGTGTAGATCGTCACCTTGGCATTCTTGGCCGGACGCTCGATGATTATCTTGGAAACGCCGGCTGATGCGAGTTTGTTCTTCAGGTAGGCGCGAATCTCGATATCCTTGAGCAGCAAGCCGGCAAAATTCTTGCTGTTTGCGTACCACTTGGAATCCCAGTTTTTACGAACGCATAACCGGAAACCGGTTGGATGAATTTTTTGTCCCATGATCTGCCCTTAGTTCCCGACGCTGACTGTGATGTGGCAAGTCTGCTTTTCGAGACGATTGCCCTGACCCTTGGCTTTGGCGATAAAACCTCTCCCGGATGCCGCTTTGTCGACGTATATGACCTTCACTTTCAGTTCGTCTATGTCCGCACCGTCGTTATGCTCGGCGTTCGCTATCGCGGACTCGAGCGCCTTCTTGATGATGACTGCCGCCTTTTTCGGGCTGAAGTTCAGGATATTGAGCGCTTGTGCGACCGGCAACCCGCGAATCTGATCGGCAACCAGCCGGCCTTTTTGCGCGGAGAGATGAATTTTTCGTGCAACTGCAGTAGTCGTTGTCATCATTCCCCCGGTTTCTTGACCACTGCTTTTCTATCAGCAGAATGGCCCTTGAAGGTGCGCGTCAGAGAAAACTCACCCAGCTTGTGGCCCACCATGTTTTCGGATATGTATACCGGAATATGCTGCTTGCCGTTGTGCACCGCAATCGTCAGGCCGACGAACTCAGGCAACACCGTGGAACGGCGCGACCAGGTTTTCACCGGGCGCTTATCGTTGGTTGCACGCACTGTCTCGACTTTCTTGAGCAAATGAGCATCAACAAATGGACCTTTTTTAATTGAACGAGCCATATCTAACTACTCCTTAAACCTTGAACCTGCGGCGCACGATCATGCCGCTGGTGCGCTTGTTGCGGCGTGTACGGAAACCCTTGGCAGGTACACCCCATGGACTCACCGGATGTCGGCCAGCAGCGGTCTTGCCCTCGCCTCCGCCATGCGGGTGGTCGATTGGATTCATCACCACACCGCGCACGGTCGGACGAACCCCGCGCCAACGCATTGCACCTGCCTTGCCGATCGAACGCAAGCTGTGTTCAGAATTACCCACTTCGCCCAAAGTCGCCTTGCAATCGATGTGCACTTTGCGAATCTCACCGGAGCGCAGGCGCAATTGAGCGTAGCTGCCTTCGCGCGCCAACAACTGAACGGAAGCACCCGCGGAACGCGCCAGTTGCGCTCCCTTACCCGGCAGCATTTCAATGCAGTGAATGGTGGAACCGACCGGAATGTTGCGCAGCGGCATGGCATTGCCCGCCTTGATTGGCGCTTCCGATCCGCTCACCAGTGTCGCGCCGGCTTCAATACCCTTGGGAGCGATGATGTAACGACGCTCGCCATCGGCATAGCACAACAGGGCCAGGTTGGCGCTCCGGTTCGGGTCGTATTCCAGGCGTTCAACCTTGGCCGGAATGCCGTCCTTGTTGCGCTTGAAATCCACCAAGCGGTAGTGCTGCTTGTGGCCTCCCCCCATATGGCGGGTAGTGATATGACCATTATTGTTTCTGCCTGCCGTGCTGGATTGCTTTTCAAGCAAAGCCGCGACTGGCTTTCCTTTGTGCAGATCACGGTTGACTACACGCACTACTGCGCGCTGCCCCGGTGTTGTTGGTTTCAGTTTAATCAATGCCATGATGATTATCCTTGCTCACTTGCAGCAAAATTGATTTCCTGGCCGGAAGCCAGGCACACATATGCCTTCTTCCAGTCGTTGCGACGACCGACGTAACGCCCCATGCGCTTGATCTTGCCCTTTACGCAAGCAACCTGCACGCTGTCCACGTTTACCTTGAACATCATTTCAACAGCGGCTTTGATCTCGGGCTTGGTCGCATCATTCACGACACGGAAAACCACCTGCTCGTTCTTGTCTGCAACATGGGTTGCTTTCTCGGAGATTTGCGGTGCGAGCAAGACTTTCATCAAGCGTTCCTGGCTGAATTGTTGGGTACTCATGCGAACATCTCCTCGATTTTAGCCACTGCGTTGCGCGTCACCATCACATTCGGGAAGCGCACCAGGCTGATCGGATCAGCTTGATTAGCTTCCAGCACCAGCACATTGGCCAGATTGCGCGAAGAAAGATATAGATTCTCATCTATGCTGTCTGTGATGATCAGCAGGCGATAGTGATTCGTATCCACACCCATACCCTTGATCTTCTGAGCCAGTTGTTTGGTCTTGGGAGAATCCACTGTCAGATCATCGACCACCACCAGGCGGTTTTCGCTGACCAGCTTCGACAAGATCGCCGCAAAACCCGCACGATACATCTTGCGATTCACTTTTTGCGTGTAATTCTCTTCCCCGGTGTTCGGGAATATCTTGCCGCCACCACGCCACAACGGGCTGGATGCCATACCGGCACGCGCACGGCCGGTGCCCTTTTGCGCATACGGCTTGCGGGTGCTCTTGGCGATTTCACTGCGGCCCTTTTGCTTGCTGTTGCCGGCACGCGCATTCGCCATGTAGGCAGTAACCAACTGGTGGACCAGGTCCTCGCTGTACTCGCGGCCGAACAACTCGTCGGACGCTTTCAATTTTGCGGTTGGCTGACCTTTATCGTTTATGACATTGAGTTCCATTACGCACCTGCCTTCACTGCGGGACGCACGATGATGCTGCTGTTTGTGCAACCTGGTACAGCGCCTTTTACCAGCAACAACTGGCGCGCAACGTCAACACGCACGACCTGTAGATTTTGCACGGTTCTTTGCACATCACCCAGATGACCCGTCATGCGCTTACCGGGGAACACACGTCCCGGATCTTGCGCCATACCGATGGAACCCGGCACGTTATGCGACTTGGAGTTACCGTGCGAGGCACGACCGGATTTGAAATGGTGACGCTTGATGGTGCCGGCATACCCCTTGCCTTTGGATACGCCTGTCACATCTACGAGTTGTCCCACCTGAAAAATCTCGACACTGACCGTGGAACCTGCCTGCAGGCCAGCCAGTTGTTCAGGGGATACGGTGAATTCTTTCAGTGCACTGCCCGCTACCACGCCAGCCTTGGCGTAATGTCCGGCGGCAGCCTTGCTGACACGGCCGGGGCGACGCACACCGTGTGCCAGTTGCACTGCGGTATAGCCATCGGTATCAGCGGATTTAACCTGAGTGACACGATTGTTGGACACTTCCAGCACGGTCACCGGCAACGAAGAACCGTCATCGGCAAATACGCGGGTCATGCCAATCTTGCGACCGACAAGTCCTAAGCTCATTTTTATTTCCTCTTGTTAAGGGGTTGACTTCAATTGGTCAACCGATCATAAAACTTAGTTTTTAGTCGTTAGTCGTTAGTTGGTTTTGTCCGCTTCGCGGAACCAGCTTTAACTATCGTCTAACGACTTGCGTCTATCAACTGTTCTTACTACTGCAGCTTGATCTCCACATCCACGCCAGCCGGCAGATCCAGCTTCATCAGCGCATCTACGGTCTTGTCCGTAGGGTCAACGATGTCCATCAGACGCAGATGGGTGCGAATCTCAAACTGATCGCGCGAAGTCTTGTTGACATGCGGAGAGCGCAACACATCGAATCGTTCGATCTTGGTTGGCAGCGGCACAGGGCCGTTCACCACAGCGCCGGTACGCTTGGCTGTATCGACAATTTGCGCAGCCGACTGGTCAATCAGGCGATAGTCAAACGCTTTGAGTCGAATGCGGATTTTTTGGCTTTGCATAATTTTCTCTTGCATTTACGCGGCAATGCCGCTAATTAAAGAACGAATCGCGTGGCCGGAACCACGCGAGGGGGCGCATTGTAGTCTTACTCGATAATCTTTGCAACCACCCCCGCACCGACGGTACGGCCGCCCTCGCGGATCGCGAAATGCAGTCCCTCTTCCATCGCGATCGGGTTGATCAGGTTCACCGTGATGCTGACGTTGTCCCCCGGCATCACCATCTCGGTGCCGGTCGGCAGTTCGACCGCACCGGTCACGTCGGTGGTGCGGAAGTA
>JBARHM010000354.1:0-13115 GCA_049799235.1 Gallionella sp. | reverse complement strand
AATACTCGGGTGGAGACAAGTCTTCAGGGCCTGAACACCAGGCGCCACAACCGGTGGCATGTGAGCCCATTACGTATGGCTCGGAAGTCGTCAGTTCAGGGTTTTCGTATTTGGGATCAACGTCAGTCGCAGCCCACAGTACCGCCTGACCGACGGTCATGCCGAGGAAGTTGTGCCAACCGATCTCTTCAAGATGAGGATCCTGGAAGGCTTCCATGGTCACCATGTGAATTGGACCGCGACCGGCATTAACCTCAGAGATTATTGCGTGGTTACGCAGACAAGTCGGAATGGGTCTATGAGTTCTGTGCGAAACTTCCGGGTCCAGGTAGTCCTTCCCGACCATTTTCTGTAGTTCCGGGAACCACTTGGACTCGTACTCTTCACCATAGGCATTCTGGGTATAGGTCTTGAGATGCAGGAAGTAGGCGCCGACAGGACCGTAACCATCCTTGAATCGAGCCAGTACGATACGGTTTTCCATTTGTGTCATCTTCGCGCCTGACTCAATCATCAGACCATAGGCAGATCCCGACGACCACGGTGCATACCAGACACGACCCGCACCTTCACCGACTGAACGCGGCTTGAAGATGTTGGAAGCCCCACCGGCACCACAGATCACGGTCTTGGACTTGAACACGTGGTAGTTACCCGTGCGAACGTTAAAACCTACAGCACCGGCAACACGGTTCTCTTTGGATTCATCCATCAGGAGGTGGGTCAAACAGACGCGGTTGAAAACCTTGTCCGCTGACTTCTTGGCCGCTTCAGCAACGATAGGTTTATAAGATTCACCATGAATCATGATCTGCCAACGCCCCTCACGCAAGAATGAACCCTTCTTCTCGTTGCGCATGATGGGAAGGCCCCACTCTTCAAAGTTATGCACACTGGAGTCAACGTGACGCGCCATATCAAAAGCGAGGTCTTCACGCACCATACCCATCAGGTCGATACGTGCATAGCGTACGTGATCTTCGGGATTGTTCTCGCCGAATCGTGTACCCATGTAGCAGTTGATTGCATACAGACCCTGGGCTACCGCACCGGAACGCATGATGTTTGCTTTTTCTGCAATAACAATCTTTTTGTTCTTGCCCCAATATCTTGCTTCAAATGCAGCACCGGTGCCACCAAGGCCCGCACCTGCAACCAGGATGTCGATATCGTCTTCAATGATAGTTTTGTATGCCATTTTAGTAGTAAACCCCTTTTTTAAGTGTCAAGCCATTAGATTCCAGTGTATGTAAACCACCTTCATCCATGCGGATATACTTAGGCTCGTTAAACAATAACTCACTGTCGCGCATTTCCTTGCTTGGAGCAGGCTCGTCTGCTAGTTTAGGTATCGCCGTGCCCCAGGGCTTGGTTGTGATAGGCGCTAACAGTTCCATATCTTTTTTACCGTTGCGGAACTTTATGCGCCACGCAATCGTGCCTTTCTCTTCATCACGGATCACTCGAACACTGTGTCCAAGTGGTGCAAAGTCGGCATAACCGCGTACATCAATTGCATGGTGAGGACATGCTTTTACACAGGAATAACACTCCCAGCACATATTAGGTTCAATGTTGTAAGCACGACGCAGCTTTTTGTCGATGTGCATGATGTCGGACGGGCAGATGTCAACGCATTCTCCACAACCATCACAACGCGTCATATATACAAAGGTTGGCATAATTTATTCCTCTATTTTTAATAGATAATTAGTCAGGTCAGTGTTAGTAGTGGTTTGCTCTTTCAGCCTTGATACAAAGCCCCATGTTTGGCGGGTTCTTGCCCATATACATAGGGATATCCGGAAACTTTCGCTGTACTTCAGGATCCGTCAAATCATAGTCAGGAGGCAAATTCTCTCGAGAACCATCGGCCCTGGTAATTTTTTTCTGGTAGGCCGCAGCGGGCTTAAAGAACATATGGGCAAACTTGGACCAATAAACTCCGCCAAAGAGAACTGTGCTTGACAGGATAAACAAGGCAAAGAATATGGTTAATCCACCGCCAGTAAATGACCAGATTAATGCGAAAGTCGAGGTAGCAAGAAGGGATAGAATAAATAAATCCGCACGCTCGAACCGAAACCATGTAAGACCTTCCGCAGCCACATCAACGCGGATAAAAAACCAGAACCAGTATCCACCAACGGCCAGCATCAGTGCGCCGATATGCCATAGCTGTGGCAGCAAGGCAGGTGTGGGCGTTGCCGGCGTGGGATAGCACAAAATCATAATCGCGGTAGTCACAACGAAAATAATCGTTCCCCACATGGTCAACAGATGGGAAAGCCTGCGTCTTGGATTACTGAATTCGCCAGAAGTTAATACTTCGTTCACCAGCACTGAAGCGGCAATCGATGCTTTTTCTCCAGCACCGACTGACCGTTTTGCGCTCTTCTTCGCTTTTTTCGCATTTTCGAAAAAGTACTGCGCGCTTTTCTTATGCATCATGTCAAGTATTGTCCCGCCTATGACCAGCAGGACCATCAAGACGATATACCCCTGCATGACGACGGTTGGAATTGATGCCGAAAGTTCGGCAAAGGGGTTGCTCGTGAACATTAGGTTCTCCTCAAAAATTTTAGACGCAAAATTATCCTTAAATCGGTTGGCCGACGAGTATAGAAAAAGTTACCCCCACAAAAATTCTTCACCCTACGAACCTACCACCATTACTTTACTTAATCAACCCGAACAAAAATTGGTAAAAATGGGGGTCAAAGAAGAGCGTCCCCTCTCCCCAGTCCTCCCCCATGTGCGAGGTTGTTGCCGCTTCAGCGGCTGTACAACCACGGCCTACCCCCTGCGGGTGCAAAGGGGAGGGGTGTTCTCTAGCGTCCCGAGTGACCGCTGAGCTTAACTTCCACTTTTTCTCCTTCACCCAAACCGGCGTAATAGGTACGCAAAATTGCCAGCACTTCGGGCCGGCTGAATTCGGCGGGCACTTCGGCGCCTTCGGATAGCCATTTGCGCAGCTTGGTACCCGAAACCAGCAGCCGATCCGCTTCACCATGCGGGCAGGTGCGCGCCGATGCCATGCTGCCGCACTTGTAGCACCAGAAGGTCCAGTCTATCTTGAGCGGCTGAGTTTCCAGCGAACCCTTGGGAATCTCGTCGAAGATGTGATGAGCATCGAACGGCCCGTAGTAATTGCCGACACCGGCGTGGTCTCGTCCGACGATAAGATGCGAGCAGCCATAGTTCTGGCGGAACAGCGCGTGCAGCAACGCTTCGCGCGGCCCCGCGTAACGCATGTCGAGCGGATAGCCGGCCTGCACCACGGTTTTCTTCACGAAATATTTATCTATCAATGTAGCAATCGCATTGGAACGCACATCAGCGGGAATATCACCGGGTTTGAGGTGACCGAGCAGCGAGTGGACCAATACACCATCGCAGGTCTCGATGGCGATCTTGGCGAGGTACTCGTGCGAACGGTGCATCGGGTTGCGTGTCTGGAATGCGGCCACTTTCGACCAGCCGTGTGATTCGAACAGTTCCCGTGTCTGCGCCGGTGTCATGAACAAGTCGCCGTACTTCTCCGGGAAATCGCTCTGCGAAAGAACCTTGACCGGGCCGGCGAGGTTGATGTCGCCTTGCTCCATCACCATCTTCACTCCGGGGTGCTCGGGATCGGTGGTCTTGAACACCATGGCGCACTCGTGCGCCTTGTCGATGGTGTATTTCTCGGTGATCTTCATCGTGGCGAGAATCTCGCCGTTGTCCGGATCGACCAGCGCGACATCGGCGCCGGTCTTGATCGTATCAGCAGCGGCTTTGTCGGTGGAAAGCGTGATGGGAATCGGCCAGAACAGGCCGTTGGACATTTTCATGCCATCGCACACGCCTTCCCAGTCAGCGCGGGTCATGAAACCTTCGAGCGGGGTGAAGCCTCCGATGCCAAGCATGATGAGATCGCCCTTTTCGCGCGAACTGACTCTGATCTTCGGCAATGAACGCGCACGTTGCAACTCGTTTGCCAGCGCTTTCCCCGTGAGCAACAGCGGATTAAGGTCGCGTCCACCGTGCGGTCTTACGAGTGCCATATCGATCTCACATTCGCCAAATATAAATTCATGGGAAGTTTCGAAAAATCGAGACTTCATCCCAACAATTGTGTCGAGAAAAAATTTGCCCGCTTGCTTTATAATGCATGTTCGGATTTGCCAATGTTATTCAATGTTATTTACGTGTCCTGGCATTTGAGCGAAATCTGAAATCGTTAGAAATACCCCTTGTGAACATGTTGTAATGCTAAGACTTTCGGCATAAAGGCACGATAACCCTTACGGGCTATAAGGCAATAGCTCATCACGGCTATGGATGGTGGTGTAGTCGGTTGCCCATACTATAGGCCTCATCCAGGATGAACTCCAAAATCAACTTCGGTTGAGCCAGAACGACAATCAAATTACCAATGATCATTGATGAAAACCCATAATTTTGGTGACTCGCAGAGCACGATAACCCCGCTGCACGATCCGTTCGCGTCGCCAGCGCCGGATGCCAAGATCGAAGTGCGCAACACGACCTGTTATATGTGCGCGTGTCGCTGCGGGATACGCGTTCATCTGCGCGATGGCGAGGTGCGTTACATAGATGGCAACCCGGATCATCCGCTCAATAACGGCGTGATCTGTGCCAAAGGCAGTTCCGGCATCATGAAGCAGTACTCTCCCGCACGGCTGACCAGGCCGCTAAGGCGCAAGCAGGGATCAGAGCGCGGGGCGGGCGAGTTCGAAGAGATCAGCTGGGAGGAGACTTTCAGCATCCTCGCCGAACGGCTGGGGAAGATACGCGCCACCGATCCCAAGAAGTTCGCGCTGTTCACCGGGCGCGACCAGATGCAGGCGTTGACCGGAATGTTTGCCCGTCAGTTTGGCACACCCAATTATGCTGCTCATGGCGGGTTCTGCTCGGTGAATATGGCTGCCGGAATGATCTACACCATCGGCGGCTCGTTCTGGGAATTCGGCGGCCCGGATCTGGAGCGATCCAAGTTGTTCATCATGTTAGGAACGGCGGAAGACCATCACTCGAATCCGCTCAAGATCGCGATCTCTAAATTCAAGCGCGAAGGCGGGCGCTTCATCACCATTAATCCGGTTCGCACCGGCTACTCGGCCATTGCCGACGAATGGGTGCCGATCCGTCCGGGCACCGATGGCGCGCTGCTGCTTGCGCTGATACACGAAATCATCGCGCTCGGCCTGTACGACCGCGAATTTCTGGTGCGTTATACCAACTCCGGGCAATTGGTGAATCTCGACGACAAGCATGACGAATTCGGCATGTTCGTGCGCACCGAGGTTCCGGAAGAGGAAGGCTGCTATGACCCGCAAAACAAATTGTGGTGGGATCGCAATAGCAACAAGCCGGTAGTCACGCATACCGAGGGAGCTGATCCGTTTTTGTTCGGACAATTCAAGTTGTCCGACGGCACGCCAGTCAAGCCAGCCTTCCAGTTATTGCAGGAACGGGTGAAGGATTACACACCGGAATGGGCGAGCCAGATCACCGGTATTCCGGTCGATACCATCCACCGTCTCGCGCACGAAATGGGCATCACCGCGCGCGACCATAAGATCGAATTGCCGATCGCCTGGACGGATTCATGGGGCAAGGAGCACGACAGCGTCATTGGCAACCCGGTATCGTTCCATGCGATGCGCGGTTTGGCGGCTCACTCCAACGGCTTCCAGACGATACGGGCGTTATCCATCCTGATGACGTTGTTGGGTACCATCGATCGTCCCGGCGGTTTCCGCCACAAGACACCATTTCCGCGTCCCATCCCGCCGTGTGCACGCACGCCGAACACCCCCTTGGCAGTGAAGCCGAATACGCCGCTTGACGGCATGGCGCTCGGCTGGCCTTCCGATCCGGACGATCTGTTCGTCAATCCGGACGGCAGCCCGGTGCGTATCGACAAGGCATTCTCGTGGGAATATCCGCTGTCAGTGCATGGCTTGATGCACAACGTCATCACCAACGCGTGGCGTGGTGATCCCTACAAGATCGACACGCTGCTGCTGTTCATGGCCAACATGGGCTGGAACTCGACGATGAACACCAGCGAAGTGCGCAAGATGCTTACCGACAAGGCAGAGAACGGCGAGCACAAGATTCCGTTCATCGTGGTGTGCGATGCATTCCACTCGGAGACTACGGCATTTGCCGATCTGATCCTGCCGGATACGACCTATCTCGAACGCCATGACGTTATGTCCATGCTTGACCGTCCGATCTCCGAGTTCGACGGTCCGGTGGATGCAGTGCGCATCCCGGTGGTGCCGCCGACGGGCGAATGCAAGCCGTTCCAGGAAGTGCTGATCGAGCTCGGCACGCGTTTGAAACTGCCGGTCTTTGTCACCAAAGAAGGTGAGCGCAAGTTCCGCGACTATCCGGACTTCATCGTCAACTGGGAGACCGAGCCCGGATCCGGTATCGGGTTCCTTTCGGGCTGGCGCGGCAAGGGGGGCGAGAA
The DNA here is from genome assembly GCA_049799235.1 of Gallionella sp. Taxonomy (GTDB): domain Bacteria; phylum Pseudomonadota; class Gammaproteobacteria; order Burkholderiales; family Gallionellaceae; genus Gallionella. The sequence goes on along the minus strand of JBARHM010000354.1, from coordinate 6,628 downwards.
AACCATGCGCGGCGAACCGAACCCCAATCAGTGGGAGATGTACGCCAGGAATAATTGCATGCATCACCTCAAGTTGCCGCGCTCTTATCAATTCATGCGCAACTGGAACAAGGGTTACCTTGAATGGTCGCAGCGCAACCGCATCACGCGCTATGCCGAACCCATCCTGATCCATCTTTATTCCGAGGTGTTGCAGAAGTTCCGTCTCGCCGCGCAGGGCAAGAGCATCACACGCCAGCCTCCCGCGCATCTGGCGAAACGCATCGAGACTTATTTCGATCCGTTGCCGTTCTACTACGAACCGCTGGAGACGCAGGCCAGCGACAAGATCAAATACCCGTTATCGGCAGTGACGCAGCGCCCGATGGCGATGTATCACTCCTGGGATTCGCAGAACGCCTGGCTGCGCCAGATCCACGCGCACAACTACCTCCATGTCAACTCACGCACCGCGCAGGATGCAGGCATCGCCGACGGCGACTGGATCTGGGTCGAGTCTCAGTGGGGTAAGGTGCGCTGCATGGCGCGCTATAGCGAATCGGTGGAGCCGGGTACAGTGTGGACCTGGAATGCCATCGGCAAGGCCGCCGGGGCCTGGAACCTGTCACCCGATGCGAACGAGTCCCGGCAGGGATTTCTGCTCAATCACGTCATCTCCGAGGAACTGCCTCCGATGCCGGATGGCAAACGCTACTCCAACTCAGATCCGGTCACCGGTCAAGCGGCCTGGTACGACGTGCGAGTTCGCATCTACAAGGCGAAGGAGGGCGAATCTGAACAGACCTCGCCGCAATTCGAACCTTTGAAGCGATATCCGGGTATGAACGAACCTCCACGCTGGCTGGCGTATTTTGGCGGCAGGAAAAAGGGTGCTGTGAAATGACCCAGCTCGGATATATTATTGAGCATTACATAATTCGCGACAACCATTCCGTTCGGGCTGAGGTATCGAAGCCTAAGCCTGGCCAAGATTTCGCCCTTCGATACCTCAGGGTGAACGGTGTAATGAATTATGTAATGCTCAATAAAGTGAAAGACTCGCCATGACTCAGCTCGCCTTGGTCATCGACCTGAACGTCTGCGTCGGCTGTCATGCCTGCGTGACCAGTTGCAAGGAATGGAACACTTCCGGTTCTGCAGGGCCGTTGTGCGACGAGAATCCCTACGGGGCCGACCCGACCGGCACATTTTTCAACCGGGTGCAGACCTTTGAGGTAGGCCAGTACCCCAATACCGAAACCGTGCATTTCCCCAAATCCTGCTTGCATTGCGAGGATCCGCCTTGTGTGCCGGTGTGTCCGACTGGTGCTTCCTACAAGCGCAAGCAGGATGGTATCGTGCTGGTGGATTACGACAAATGTATCGGTTGCAAATATTGCAGTTGGGCTTGCCCTTACGGCGCGCGCGAGATAGACGAAAAGCAACAGGTGATGAAGAAGTGCACCTTGTGCGTGGATCGCATCTACGACTTGGCGCTGCCCGAAATCGACCGCAAGCCTTCCTGCGTCAAAGCCTGCCCGACCAGCGCCCGCTTGTTTGGCGATATCCACGATCCTGAATCGGCGGTATCGCAGGCGATACGCGAAGAGGGCGGTTATGCCCTGATGCCGGAGTGGGGCACACATCCTGCCAACCATTATCTGCCGCGTCGCAAGACCAAACTCAAGATCCACGAGGACGAACTGGAACGCGCGGACAACCCGCTCAAAGTGGACGGTCTGTTGCCCAAGCCGGGCAAGGGCGAGCCGTCGATGGAAGATGTTTCTGCCTGGTGATCGAGTGATATGAAACCCGCTTTCTCGGTAATTTTTCTGACCACTTTGCTCGGCGCCGGTCAAGGGCTGTTTCTGGCGTTGTTCACACACCAGTCGTATGCGCTGTTCGGTTTGCTGCCGATGCAGACGGACGCTTTCTACGGTTACGGCAGTGTGTTGGCTTTGCTTCTTCTGGGCGGTGGCCTGATCGCATCGTTCTTTCACCTTGGGCGTCCTGAGCGCGCATGGCGTTCGGCGACGCAATGGCGTACTTCATGGTTGTCGCGAGAAGTCATCGTGTTGCCGGCGTTCATGGGCCTGGTTTTCCTCTACGCTGCGGCACATTTGTCCGGATATCGGTTGGAGGTGGTGACATTGTCCAGCGGCCTGCTTATTGATCTGACCATCGTGTTCGGTGTCATCGGCACGCTGGTTTCGTTCGCGCTGTTCGTCTGCACCGGGATGATCTACGCCTGCCTGCGTTTTCTGCGCGAATGGCATACACCCTTGACGGTCATCAACTACATCCTGCTCGGCGGCTCTTCCGGCTTCATACTGGCGGCGTTCTACTCGGCTTCGGCGGCACCGTCGCAGATCGGATTCTTTGCCGGCTGGGCGATCATCATCACTTTGCTCGCGTTTGTCGGACGTAGCGCATCGCTGGTGCGCAATGCGCACCTCAAACCGAAATCGACGATACAGACCGCCATCGGCATCAAGCACCCGCACATCGTGCAGCGCTCGCAGGGCGCAATGGGTGGCTCGTTTAACACACGTGAGTTCTTCCACGGAAAAAGCGCACTGTTCCTTCGTGTGATAAAACCGGTTTTCATATTGCTGGCTTTCGTGATTCCCCTGGCATTGCTGGGGCTAGGAATGTTTACGCCCGCATTGCTGGGTGTTGCATTTATACTCCAGTACATCGGCTTGCTGGCTGAGCGCTGGTTCTTTTTCGCGCAGGCCAATCACCCGCAGAACCTTTACTACCAGACCATAGGTTGACCACGGCATCTTGAAGACTGCTCACTCGGGAAAATACTGGCTCTATCATCTGTTGCCGTTCATGCAGTGGTGGCACATGGTGGATCGCAACACCAGCCGTGCAGACTTGATGGCCGGACTCACCGGCGCTTTGATCGTGCTGCCGCAAGGGGTGGCTTTCGCCACCATCGCGGGGATGCCGCCGGAATACGGTCTGTATGCGGCCATGCTTCCTGCGATCATCGCAGCATTGTTCGGGTCGAGCTGGCATCTGGTTTCCGGCCCGACGACAGCGATCTCCATTGCGGTGTTTGCTGCCATCAGCCCCCTCGCCGAGCCCGGGTCGCCAGATTTCATCAGCATGGTGCTCACGCTTACGTTCCTTACCGGGCTTTTTCAGTTGATCCTGGGAATGGCGCGCATGGGGGTGCTGGTAAACTTCATCTCGCATACGGTGGTCATCGGTTTTACGGCGGGTGCTGCGTTGCTCATCGCTGCCAGTCAGGTGAAGAATTTCTTCGGTATCAATATCGCGCGCGGTGCACCCTTTCATGAGGTGATAAATGAGACTATCGCTCAGTTCGACACCATCAATCCCTACGTAACGTTTATCGGCACGATCACACTGGCTTCAGGCATCCTGGCAAAGCGCTTCATCCCCAGGCTGCCATACATGATCGTGGCCATGGTGGCGGGCAGTGTGGTCGCGTATCTGGTCAACCTGGAAGTCGGTGTTCAGACCACACTGATCAAGACGGTGGGTGCTTTACCTACACATTTGCCACCATTCGTATTTCCCGATTTTTCCTACGACACGATCCAGAAGGTACTGTTCCCTGCATTAGTGGTAACCATGCTTGCGTTGACCGAAGCAGTCTCAATTTCGCGCGCCATCGCGGTAAAATCCGAGCAACGCATCGACGGAAATCAGGAGTTCATCGGCCAGGGCTTGTCGAATCTTATCGGCAGCTTCTTTTCCAGTTATGCATCCTGCGGCTCATTCAATCGCAGCGGCGTGAACTATGCAGCGGGCGCGCAGACGCCGCTGGCCACGGTGTACGCCTCGATCTTTCTGATACTCATTCTGATGCTGGTCGCGCCGCTGGCTTCGTATCTGCCGACAGCCGCAATGGCGGGCATCCTGTTTCTGGTGGCCTGGGGGCTGATCGATTTTCATCATATTGTCTCCATCACCAAGACCAGTCGCGCCGAAACGGTAGTGCTGTGGGTGACGCTGGTGGGTACGCTGGTCGATCTGGAGAAGGGTATATTTTTCGGTATCCTGCTTTCCCTTTCCATTTACCTATATCGTGTCTCACGTCCGTTTATCGTTTCGGTGGTACCGGCAAAAGAGGAGGGAGCCTACCATTTTGTGAGCGCCTATGGTCATCCTGAATGCCCGCAATTAAGCATGGTACGCTTTAACGGAGCGATTTTTTTTGGAGCAGTAGATCATGCTCTGCGCAGCCTGATGAAGATAGACGAAAAAGAACCGCAAAAAAAATCCGTGCTGATCGTTGCCACCGGTATCGATTTCGTGGACGTGGCGGGTGCGGAAATGCTGGCGCAGGAAGCGCGGCGGAGGCGCAAGTTGGGCGGCGGGCTGTATTTCTACCGCTGCAAGGATTCCATCTACGAGTTTCTGAGCAAGTCAGGCAAACTGGACGACATCGGCGAGGACGTTTTTTTCCCCGTCATGTCGAACTGGATCAAGCCGGTCTATGCCACGCTCGATTCGGAGATCTGCCGAACCTGCAAGGCGCGCATCTTTTCCGAGTGCCACGAAAAACTTCCTAACGGCGAACCCAGGGTATCATGAACCAGCGCATCGTCCGCTTTCTGCCATTCCTTTCCTGGTGGCCGTTGCGCGGCGAGAAAGTCAGGGCCGACCTGATTGCAGGCATCACCGTTGCGCTCGTGCTCATCCCGCAATCCATGGCGTATGCGCAACTGTCCGGACTGCCTGCCTACTACGGCCTGTATGCGGCGTTTCTGCCGGGCATCATCGCCGCGCTGTGGGGCTCGTCGGCGCAACTGGCTACCGGTCCGGTCGCGGTGGTCTCGCTGTTGACCGCCTCGGCACTCGCGCCGCTGGCCGCTTCCGGCTCCAGGAAGTTTATCGCGTTGGCAATCCTGCTGGCATTGATGGTCGGTATCGTTCAACTCGCATTGGGCTTCTTCAAACTTGGCGTGGTGGTGAATTTTCTTTCACACCCTGTCATCGTCGGCTTCACCAATGCTGCTGCCATTATCATCGGACTGTCACAACTCAACAAGCTGTTCGGCGTTTCGATGGGGCGGAGCGAGCACTTCATCAATGACATCTGGGGCGTGCTGATACAGATCGGCGATACCCATCTGCCAACACTGCTGATGGGCGTTTCGGCATTCGCAATCATGTGGAGCTTTAAAAAATACACACCCAAGTTGCCCGGCGTGCTGATCGCTGTTGCGTTCACCACCTTGGTGAGTTGGTCGATCGGCTTCGAGCACAACAGCAAGGGCAAGATCGAGGAGGTCATGGATGCCGAAGTGAAGACCCTCGCCAACGAATTTTCCCGGATCGAAATCAAGATAGACGAGCTGGACGGCAAGCTCGGCGCGAATTCGGCGGAACTCAAACAGCATCAGAAAGGCCATGAAGGAAGCTCGCAGCAAATTGCCGCGCTGAACTATGAGATCGAATTGCTCAAGCTGGAACTCAAGGATGCCGAAGGCGAAAATCGCAAGATCGCCCGTTCCCTGCGCAAGTTCATTTTCGAACAGGTGACTGCAACCGAAGGTCAGCCTGCCAAATTCTATCTGTCCGGTCAGGTACCGCCGGGTGAAAAAGCCGACGGTTACCGCTGGCGCATCAAGAAGCTCAGCAAGGGAGAGTTCGATCTCGTCGGCGGTGGTGAGGTGGTGGGTGCCATTCCCGCCGGATTGCCACGGTTCGATCTGCCGACTTTCAACTGGGACATGATTTCGGCGCTCATTTCCAGCGCGCTGGTGATTTCCCTGGTGGGCTTCATGGAAGCCATCTCTATCGCCAAAGCGATGGCGGCCAAAACCAGGGATCGAATCGACCCTAATCAAGAGTTGATCGGACAAGGCATCGCCAACATCGTCGGCAGTTTCAGCCAGGCTTTTCCTGCCAGCGGTTCGTTCTCGCGTTCTGCTGTCAACCTCAACGCAGGTGCCAGGACCGGCATGTCCAGCGTATTCGCCGGCCTGATCGTGCTGCTCACCCTGCTGTTTCTGACCCCGCTGCTATATCACCTGCCACAGGCGGTATTGGCGGCGGTGATCATGATGGCGGTGATCGGCCTGATCAACTTCAAGGCAATCAAGCATGCCTGGTACACTCACAAACATGACGGCATCGCAGCAGTGGTAACTTTTTTTGCCACGCTGGCTTTCGCTCCGCACCTCGACAACGGGATTATGGTTGGCGCCGGGCTGGCCATTCTCCTCTATCTTTACCGCACCATGACTCCGCGGGTCGCCATTCTGGGCCGTGCCGACGACGGCATGCTGCGCGATGTGAAAGTTCACAATCTGCCGGTCAGCGAAAACATCATCGCCATCCGCTATGACGGCTCGCTGTATTTCGCCAACGTGTCCTATTTTGAAGACGCCATCCTCGAAGCGGTATCCAACAACCCCCGCGCCAAACATCTGCTGATCGTGTCGAATGGCATCAATCAGCTCGACGCTTCCGGTGAAGAAGTCATACACCATGTCGTGGAAAGGCTGCGCGCCAACGGTATCAGGGTGGTTTTCAGCGGACTGAAGAAACAGGTGGTCGATGTCATGCATCATTCCGGCTTGTTTGACTATGTCGGGCAGGAGAACATTTTCACCGACGAGGACAAGGCGCTGGATTCGATTTATTCCGAAGTGCTCAAGGT
>JBARHM010000353.1:0-15913 GCA_049799235.1 Gallionella sp. | reverse complement strand
GTGCAAGGGGAGGTCGGGAGGGGTTTAAGGTACTGGAACGGCTTCACTATTAGCATCATGAAATTTCGGAAAATCCAATGAGCCTATCCCTGCACAACGTCATCACCCAGGCAGAACAGATCATACTCGGCAAGCCGCAGCAGATACGCCTTGCGATCACTTGTCTGCTGGCACGCGGCCATTTGCTGATCGAAGACCTGCCCGGAGTCGGCAAGACCACGCTGGCCCATGTGCTGGCGCGCACACTGGGCCTGCAATTCCAGCGCATCCAGTTCACCAGTGACCTGCTGCCTGCCGACATCCTCGGCGTATCGGTCTATCAGCGCGCAAGCGGCGAACAGACCAGCGGCGTGTTCAAATTCCATCCCGGCCCGATATTCGCGCAGATGATACTTGCCGATGAAATCAATCGCGCCACCCCGAAAGCGCAAAGCGCGCTGCTGGAAGCGATGGAGGAACAGCAAGTGACCATTGAAGGCACCACGCGCGAGCTGCCCACGCCGTTTTTCGTCATCGCCACGCAAAATCCGGCCTATCAGATCGGCACGTTTCCGCTGCCGGAATCGCAGCTCGACCGGTTCCTGATGCGCATCCAGATGGGGTATCCGGATGCCCAGGCGGAGCGCGGCTTGCTGTCCGGCGTGGACCGGCGCGAAATCGTCGCCCAGCTCAGCCCGCAAATGGAAAGCAGAGAACTGCTCGCGATACAGAAACGCGCCAGAGCTGCGTTTGTCTCGCCGGCGCTGCTCGATTATGTGCAAGCCATCCTGCTCAATACCCGTGAATCGGCCCGCTATACCCACGGCCTGTCACCTCGCGCAGGTCTCGCGCTGGTCTCGGCCGCACGCGCCTGGGCAGTGCTGGATGAGCGCGATGCAGTGATACCCGAGGATGTGCAGGCAGTGTTGCCCGGAATTGTCAGCCACCGCCTGCAAGCGGAGGGCGAATACACCAAGCAGAATAGCGATATGCTGGTGCGTGAATTGCTTGAGGCGGTGGCGATTCCCTGACCCTCTCCCGGCCTTCGACCACCTTCTCCATCGCGGCATAAGCGGCGGCTTGTCCGCTTGCGGGTTTTACCGGGCGAGAGGAAGATCAACAACATGCTGGCCAAACTGAAAAACCGTTTCCGCGCCTGGGCATTGCGACGCCAGCGTCGCGACGACGGCACAATCACGCTCACCCAGCGCCGCATCTACATCATCCCCACCCGGCAGGGTTTCGCGCTGGCTTTCGTGCTGTTGCTGATGCTGCTCGGCGATATCAACTACAACCTGAGCCTCGGTTATGTGCTGACCTTTCTGCTGGCAATGATGGCGGTGATGTCCATGCTGCATGCCTTCCGCAACATGGCTCAGTTGCAGGTGCGCGCGGGTCATGTCGAGCCGGTGTTCGCCACGGAATCCGCGCGCTTTGTCTTTCATTTCCACAACAACAGCAGGCTGGACCGCTTTCAGATCAATCTGCACGATATGCAGGGCCACGGCACGGTATTCGATGTGGCTGCACGCGGACACCGCGAGGTGATTTTGAGCATCCCGGCAACAAAGCGCGGCTGGCTGAAGACCGGACGCGTGGCGCTGTACACGCATTTCCCTCTCGGCCTGTTTCATGCCTGGTCGTACCTGCATTTTGACACATGCTGCCTGGTCTATCCCAAGCCGCTGAGCGATGCGCCGCTGCCGCCGGGCAACTCACCGGACGGCGCCGGAAAACGCTCCACTGCCGGCGACGAAGACTTTGCCGGATTGCGCAATTACGTCGCGGGCGATGCGCTGCCGCGCATTGCCTGGAAAGTACTTGCCCGCGAGCAGGGTTTAATGGTGAAGCTGTTTTCCACGCCGCTCGGCGAAGAATTGTGGCTGGATTTTTCCGCTGCAACCGGCAACAGCGAAGAAGAAAAGCTGGCACGCATGGCGCGCTGGGTGCTTGATGCCGAAGCCGAGGGATTGCGCTATGGACTGCGTCTGCCGGACGGAGAATTGCCTGCCAATCTCGGCGCTGCTCATCGCGATGAATGCCTGCGCCGGATCGCGCTGTTCGATCTGCCACAAAGTTCACAGATATGAGTAAAGCCCTCACCTACAGCCTGCTGCTGTCCATCCTGATGGTCATCGCTCCGCACGCCGAACATCTGACATGGTGGGTCAGCAGCCTGTGCGGCGTATTATTGCTGTGGCGAGCCTACCTGAACTACAGCGGCAAACCGCAGCCGAAAAAATGGCGGCTGATGCTGATCACCCTCGCCGGTACGGGCGGCATCGCGATCAGTTTTCATACCCTGTTCGGACGCGAAGTCGGCGTCTCGCTGCTGTTGCTGCTCGCCACGCTCAAACTCATGGAACTGCGCACGGCGCGCGATGCGATGGCGGTCATCTATCTGGCACTGTTCATCATCATCACCAACTTTTTTTATTCCCAGAGCATTCCCACCGCGCTGTACATGCTCGCCACTTTATTCGTCATCACCGCCACATGGATACAGTTACATGGCCGGAATATCCCGCTCAAGCCGCGCCTGCGCATTGCAGCAATACTGCTGATGCAGGCGATCCCTCTCACGCTGATACTGTTCATCCTGTTTCCCCGTGTGCAAGGACCGTTATGGGGCTTGCCGCAAGATGCCTATTCGAGCAGCGGACTGGATGACAGGATGTCGCCGGGAAGCTTGAGCCGTTTGATCCTGTCTGAAGCAGTGGCTTTCCGCGTCAGTTACAAGGACAAACCGCCGCTCCGCGAGCAAATGTACTGGCGCGGGCCGGTAATGTGGGACTTCGACGGGCGCACCTGGACAACCGGCAGTACCAACGAGCAGTTCCTGGCACCGCAATTCACCGAACGCTCCCAGACCATCGACTACACCGTCACTCTGGAGCCACACAACAAGACCTGGCTGTTCGCGCTCGATGTCCCGGACAAGATCTCGCTGCCGACGACCCTCAGTTACGATTTCCGGCTGTACAGCAAAAAACCGGTCAATGCGCGGGTTCGCTACGAGGCGCGCTCGAATCTCGGATATCGCGCCAACCTGCAGGAATCCAACACGCAGATCCGGCGCGCCTTGCAGGTGCCCAGACAATTCAATCCACGAGCCCAACAGCTTGCCAAAGAGTGGAAAGCAGGCAACACGAATGACGCCGCGATAGTCCAGACAGCGCTGTCCTATTTCAACCGGCAGGGTTTTCAGTACACCCTCGAACCGCCGCTGCTCGGAACCAACGGTATCGATGATTTCCTGTTCGAGACCAAACAGGGGTTCTGCGAGCATTACGCCTCGGCTTTCGTGTTCCTGATGCGCGCCGCTAACGTTCCGGCGCGCGTGGTGACCGGATATCTGGGCGGGGAATTCAACGACATCGGCAATTACTACATCGTGCGGCAGTCCGATGCGCACGCATGGGCGGAAGTATGGCTTAAGGGGCAGGGATGGGTGCGGGTCGATCCGACCGGCGTGATCGCTCCGGCGCGCATCCAAAGCGGGCTGTCTGCGGCCGTGTCCAACAACGCCGCCCTGCCTTTCATGGCGCGAAATCCGCCGCAGTGGCTGCGCAATCTGCGCCTGAACTGGGACGCTCTCGCCAACCAGTGGAACCAGTGGGTGCTGGGCTACGACAGCGAGCGCCAATTCGCCTTCCTGACCCGCCTCGGCATGGAATCCGTCACCTGGCAAAAGATGGCCTTGAACATGGCGGCCGGATCGGGTTTGCTGGTCTCTTTGTTCGCGCTGTTCATGCTTCGCCACCTCTACACCCGCAACAAAGCGGACAAGATACAGACGGCATGGCTCAGACTATGCAGAAAATTGGCCAGGGCGGGACTGCCGCGTGCCGCGCATGAAGGCGCGCTGGATTACGCCGCCCGCATCGCCATTGACAGGCCCGAGTTAGCAGAGCCCATACACGACCTCGCGACCCGCTACAGCGCACTGCGCTATGGAAAGATCCGGGATGAACAGGCACAGCGCGAATATCTGCAACGTATTGCCGCGATAAAAACCTGAGCCTGTATAATCCCCGCGCCAATTGAACCGATCTCAGCCAAAATGCTTATCACCCGCCGCCTGGAATTCGATGCCGGACATCGCATCCCCAATCACAAAAGTCAGTGCAATCATCTGCATGGCCATCGCTACGCCATCGAGATCACCCTGTCCGGTGACATCATCACGGACGAAGGGCGGTCCGAACAGGGCATGGTGATGGACTTCTCCGATGTCAAACACATCGCCAATGAAAAACTGGTGGACGCCTGGGATCATGCCTTTCTGGTATCTCGCGGCGACAAACCGGTGTGCGACTTTCTGGCGAGTTTGCCGGATCACAAGACCGTCATCCTTGATGTCGTTCCTACCGCGGAAAATCTCGCGCGAATCGCCTTCGATATTCTCGATCCAGCCTATCAGGACACTTACGGCAACCACCTGCGCCTTGAGCAAGTTCGGCTTTATGAAACGCCCAATAATTGGGCTGACTGCGTGCGCGACTGATATTTTCCTGGCATTTTTCTGGACACGCCTGACGGCATGGTTCAGAATGCGCGGCCACGGAGGGCTGGCCGCACCAAAGGTACGCAATTTTCTATGGGCTGTTGCCCATGAAAATTGTCAGAGCGGTTGAAGGCACCAGTCTTGACAACAAGCTGGCTTGTTGCGGCGAAGGCTCATATTGGCGAAACCAATGTGATGCCGAAGCCACAACAATTTAAGCTTGTTGCGGCGTAGACTAACCTTCAGGTTATGTCGGAGCCAAAACTGGCAAGGACATCAAGTACTATAAATTTTGGAGGGCTGGCCGAGCGGTTGAAGGCACCAGTCTTGAAAACTGGCAAGGGTTTACGCCCTTCGTGAGTTCGAATCTCACGCCCTCCGCCAAATTACCCCTATTTACTTCACGATTGAAACTTTTTTCGCTCTTCGCTACTCTTACTCACGCAATTGTATTAATGATTAACTCAGGAGGTTACATATGCAAATCCAAACCATAAACCAGGTCGGCACACTTGCAGCCGAACAGAACAAGGTACTGCGCAACACCTATATGATGCTGGCGCTGACGATGATTCCGACAGTCATCGGCGCGTTCGTTGGCATGTCGATGAGCTTCGCGTTCATGGCACAAAGCCCGATCATGAGTTCACTGCTGATGTTCGGCGCGATGATCGGGATGATGTTCGCGGTTACCGCGCTGCGCAACAGCGTATGGGGTGTAGTGGCCCTGCTGGGCTTCACTTTCGTCGCGGGCGTGTTCCTCGGCCCTATCCTGCAGGTGGCACTGCATCTGAAGAACGGCGCGCAACTGGTCGGCATGGCCGCCGGCGGCACCGGCATCATCTTCTTCAGCCTGGCGACACTGGCCACCGTCACCAAAAAGGATTTCAGCTTCATGGGCAAGTTCCTGTTCATCGGGCTGATCCTGCTGATCATCGCCTCGCTGGCGAACCTGTTCTTCCAGGTGCCCGCGATGTCGCTGACCATTTCCTCGATAGCCGTGCTGATCTTCTCGGCCTACATCCTGTTCGACGTAAGCCGGATCGTCCACGGCGGCGAAACCAATTATGTGATGGCGACGCTGGGATTGTTCCTGAACATCTACAACCTGTTCATCAATCTGTTGAGCCTGCTGATGGCATTCAGCGGCGAGCGGGACTGATAATCTGCTCGAGACAGTTATCTCAGGACCAAACGAAAAGGCGACCTGATGGTCGCCTTTTTTGCGTTGATTGTGTGCCGGATCAGGATGCTCTCGGCTTGTGCTGGTCAGGGCGCAGTCTGGGCCCAAGCAGCACGTCTGCGGTATCGGCATCCACCGGATTATCCGTTCCATCCACCAGCGGTTGCTCGTAGTCATTCCAGCCGCGCACGCCGGTCTTCAGCGAGACCACGTTGGTATAGCCCATGCTCAATAAAACGTCTGCGGCGAGTGCCGAGCGTTTGCCGGAACGGCACACCACCACGATCTGCAACTCCCGACCTGCGGCAAGTAACGGCATTGTCTCGTCGTAATCCCACTCGCATGACTGTTCCAGCACGCCGCGCGGAACATTGATCGAACCGGGGATGTGCAGCATCAGGAATTCAGCAGGTTCGCGCACGTCCAGCAATACCGGCCTGCTTCCGCCGGCTAACAATCTGCTCAAGTCCCACGGCATGAGTTCCTTCACGCGCAACAGCGCATCGGCAACCAGGTCATCGTAGCTTTTCATAAGGAACCTCTGCACCAACTATTTCCGTTCAAATAAGGCGATAGATTCGACATGCGAAGTATGCGGGAACATATTCATCACGCCAGCAGACTTGAGCGTATAGCCATGAACATTTACCAGCACCTGAGCGTCGCGTGCCAGCGTCGCGGGGTTGCAGCTTACATATACGATGCGTTGCGGCCCGGTCTCCGGCGTAATGGCCTTAACCAGTTCTATCGCACCGTCGCGCGGCGGATCGACCAGCCATTTGTCGAATCTTCCCACTAGCGCCAGCGTTGTCTCCTCCATCGCGAACAGGTTCATCGCCTGAAATCCGGTATTGACAGACAAGCCATTGTACGCGGCACTCTGCACAGCGCGCTTCACCAGTGCGGCGCTGCCTTCAATGCCCACCACCTGCGCCCCGCTGCGCGCGATCGGCAGCGTGAAGTTACCCAGGCCGCAAAAGAAATCCGCGATGCGTTCGCCCGCTTGCGGAGCCAGCAAGCGCATGGCACGGCTGACCATCACGCGGTTGATTGCACTATTTACCTGGGTGAAATCGGTAGGTGCGAACGGCATCGTGATGCCGAATTCCGGCAGGCTGTATGACAAAGCAGGCGCATCCAGCGGATGGAATGGAACGACGGTTTCCGGCCCTTTGGGTTGCAGCCAGAATTGCACCTCATGCTTGTCGGCAAATGCGCGCAACGACCGTTCATCACTGACCGAGGGAGTGTCCAGCACCCGCAATACGAGCGCATCGACATGTTCACCGACCGCCACTTCGATCTGCGGCAACCGGTCACGGATCGACAGGCCGCCGATCAATTCCGCGAGCGACGACAACAATCTGGCGATCTTAGGTGCAAGGATCTCGCAGTGCTGCATGTCAGCGACATAGCTGCTGCGCTTCTCATGAAAACCGACCAGTGTCTTGCCCTTTTTTATCACATGCCTGGCCGAAAGGCGCGCACGTTCGCGATATCCCCAAGCCTGCCCGCAGATCGGGGCAAGTATGGTTTCCGCCTTGACCTTGCCGATGTGCCACAGGCTGTCTTCGAGGATGCGCTGCTTGACCGAAACCTGCGCGCCCGCATCGAGATGCTGCATCGAACATCCTCCGCACACGCCGAAGTGTATGCACTTGGGCTGCACACGCATCGAGGATTCCTTGTGTATCTGCGTGACCTGCGCCAATTCAAACGATGGCTTTTTGCGATAGGATGAGTAACTGACCGTCTCGCCGGCCAGGGCGCCCTCGATGAAAATCACCTTGCCGTCGGCATGAGCAACACCGCGGCCTTCCTGGTCTAATGATTCGATCGTGACTCTGTTTTCTGTGGACATAATCAATGCGCCCTTCGATACCTCAGGGCGAACGGTAAATTAGGATGGTTATTTCTTCGGCTCTGGCCATGCGGCCAGGAACTCGCGCCAGTGCGGCTGATCGAGCTTGCCCAATTCGGCACGCACCAGATCGCATTCCTTTTTAAAGCGCGCGCGGGTCAACACGCCGCGCATCATCTGAAAGCGCGCGAACACCAGAAAAGTGTTTGCCACATCGGTCTCGCAGTAGTTGCGTATCTCGTCCAGCCTGCCTTGCTGGTATGCCTCCCACACTTTGCTGCCATCCATGCCCAGCTTGCCGGGAAAACCGATCAGCCTGGCAAGTTCATCTAGCGGCGCATTGGCGCGTCCGGTATACATCGCCAGCAGGTCCATCAGGTCGAGATGCCGCGAATGGTACCGGCTGATGTAGTTGTTCCATTTGAATTCTTTGTCGTCCTCGCCCTGGTCCCAGTAGCGGGCGCACTGCACCCCGTGGATCATGCCGCGATAATGCAGCACCGGCAGGTCGAAGCCTCCTCCGTTCCATGACACCAGCTGCGGCGTGTATTTTTCGATGCCGTCGAAAAAGCGCTGGATGATGCTGCCTTCTTCTTCGTGCATATCACCCAAAGACCAGACACGGAAATTATCCCCCTCGCGCAACGCGCAGGAAATCGCCACGACGCGTTGAAGATGATGCGGCAGAAAATCGCTGCCGGTCTTCTGGCGGCGCAATTGAAACGCCATCTCCGCTACTTCCGCATCGCTTACGTGCGCGTCCAGTTCATACAGGGTACGCAATCCGGAGATGTCGGGTATGGTTTCGATGTCAAATACGAGTGTGGGATTCATAGTCAGGATTTAAAGGGTTCCGGGGCACAGGGAAGCTGAAAAACGATGAAAGCAGGTTCGGCCGATAAAATCATTCGAAGCAGAGTGAAACACGGTGTGGCGCCCGGATTGCATGGGCTAGCTGAGAAGATCTTCCTGGAATCTTTTTTGTATGGCCTCCACGCCGTCGCGGCAATTGATCAATGCAGCCACGCAGTCGTTATCGAACTTGCTGCCAGCCATGGAGTGCAAAAACTCGAGTGCCTTGTCATTACTCCACGCTTCCTTGTATGGCCGAATGCTGGTCAGCGCATCGAAAACATCCGCAACTGCAACGATCTTGGCTTCCACCGGAATTTCTTCATCCATCATCCCGTAATACCCGCTGCCGTTGAGCGCTTCATGATGATAAAGCGCAATATTGCGCAGGATTTCCGCGTGGGGAAACTCGTCCAATCCAAGATTTTTCAGCATCATGTCAATGATCTCCCCGCCTTTCGCGGCATGGGTCTTCATGGTATCGAATTCCGCTTCGGTCAGCCTGCCCGGTTTCAGCAAGATGCTGTCCGATATGCCGATCTTGCCGATGTCATGCAGCGGGGAAAACAAGAATATATGCTCCACGAGTTCGTCGTTGAGCTCATATTTCTTTGCCACTTCCCTTGCGATCAATCGCGCATAATTGGACATTCGATCAAGATGCGCTCCCGTTTCGAAATCGCGGTGCAACGTGATATTCGCGGCGGTCTTGACGATTGCATACAGACTTCGCGACGTCGACATGTTATGGATCACCAGCAGCGACAGCAGGTGCCCCACCATATCCAGATAATGCAGGGTAGATTCTACGAAGACATTCTTGCGGCGGGAATTGAAGAACAAAAAGCCGAAAAACTCCCCATTCAGGTACATCGGCATGGTGTAGCTGGATTGATACTGCAGGGCTGAAAGACGGCGAGCATGTTCTGCCTGGACGTTGCTGAATATATCGAGATCATTTACTACCCGGGGACGACCTGCTTTCAGTATCTCATTCAGCGATTCTGAATCTGCCAGCTTGGCGGAATATAAAACCAAAGGGTTCTCATCGTCGCTGCTGTGCACAAAAGTCTTCAGCAAATCGGTTTTTGTATCATAGATCGCCACGGAGATCCGGTCGATAAAATCAAAGCGTTCCTTCAACAAACCATGGACGTAAGCTATCTTTTCAGGCAAAGGCAATTTGCCGTTCAATGCAGCGAGAACATCCTGATGTTCGAACATGGTGTAGTGAAGCCCTGACTTAATGGATATGGGGTGCAGTTTATCCAACCTGAATGGCAGGTCAACAGGTATAACAATAGCACGGTTAGTTTACCGGCTTTCCGGCCAGGGTTAAAACAGATCCATCTGCCCATTCCGTGACGACGGCTTGAAGAGGCCCGTAGCTAGCGTCCTGCCCTCAAGATTGAAGCCCATTCGCTCGCAGGCCATCCGGAATCGCTGCGCCAGCAGATCGGCGAACAGGCCGTTGCCGCGAAAGCGGCTGCCGAATTCCGGATCGTTCTCGCGCCCGCCGCGCATCTCGCGCATCCGATTCATCACGTGCTCCGCCTTCAACGGGCAGTGGATAGCGAGCCAGTCCTTGAACAGATCCTTCAACTCGTAAGGCAGGCGCAACAAGGTGTAACCCGCGCTGCGCGCGCCATGTTGATGCGCAGCTTGCAGCACATGCTCCAACTCCGCATCGGTGAGGAACGGGATCACGGGTGCTGCCATCACCCCGCACGGCACGCCTGCTTCGTTCAGCGTCTGTATGGCTTGCAGCCTGCGGCGCGGAGACGCAGCGCGCGGCTCCATGTTGCGCGCCAACTCCGCATCCAGCGTGGTAACCGAGACAAACACCTGCACCAGATCATCGCTTGCCAACTGTGTGAGCACATCTAGGTCGCGCTCGACCAGCGCCGACTTGGTAACGATGGAAACCGGATGCCTGTGCTCCGCCAGCACTTCCAGTATCTGCCGCGTGATCTTCCACTCGCGCTCGATGGGCTGGTAGGGATCAGTGTTGGATCCGAGCGCGATCGGCGAACACTGGTAGGACGGCTTCGCCAGTTCCGCGCGCAACAGCTTGGCCGCTTCCGGCTTGGCGAACAACCTAGTCTCGAAATCCAGCCCCGGCGAAAGATTCAGGTAAGCATGCGAAGGCCGCGCATAGCAGTAGATGCAGCCATGCTCGCAACCGCGATAGGCGTTCAGCGATAGAGAGAACGGCAAGTCCGGCGAATCGTTGCGCTGGATCACGCTCTTCGCCGAATCCACCGTCACCGTGGTCTTGAACGGCGGCAACTCTTCGTCCGCCGTGCCCCAGCCATCATCGACGCCCTCGCGCGCGACGTTCTCGAAGCGTCCTTCGATCTGCAATGTGGCGCCACGGCCTTTTGTTACTTCATGTTTCACTTGATTATTGCTCACAAAGAACGTTCGTTCTGTGCGAACTATATGATGCAGCAGGAGGCAATGTCAAACTGAAAAATGAAGTACGTCAGGATGGGTATAGCTACGCTCCACTCAACCTACGAATCACTCAACCTCGTTTAATACCCCATCCGCAAACACCAGCGCGCAGCGCACCTTCTTCCCCACATACACCGCCTGCATGGCGCTGCGATATTCCGCCAATTGCGCGCGGTAACGCGCGGCATCTTCGCTGTCGCCCAGCTTGTAATCCAGCACCCACACTTCTTCGTCGAATTCCACCAGCCGGTCGATGCGCTTCAGTTCGCCCTTTGCGTTGACGTAGGGCATTTCGTTGCTCGCACTCCGGTAGTGTTGCGGATCGAAGAAGCGTTGCAGGTTGGGCAGCGCAAGCAGTTGTTGCGCTTGTTGCCAGAGTATTTCCATCTCTTCGGCGGGAATGGCGAGGCGTTGCTGCACTTCGGCCCTGATAAAACTACTAGCCATTCCACTAAGCCCGCTAGCGGGCAAGTCGCTGGTTATCTCCCCTAGCCCCTCTCCCGCAGGCGGGCGAGGGGAAATTGTTGGGGCGAGATTTTGCAGCAGCGCGTGCAGCCAGATGCCGCGCTGTTGTTGCATCGTGTTGCGGGCAGCGCGTTTGCCGGTGGGGATGAGTTGCGTCAGCAAAGTCTCATCGTAGGAGCCAGCTTGCTGGCGATTGTCATTCGCGGCTGAAGCCGCTCCTACAGTCCCGCCTCTACTCAATGGGTTCGGCTGCTCGTTCGCTATTGCCGCGATCCTTCCATACCACGATGCCTCTGCTGGTTCGCCGTTGCCGCTGACCAGCAGCGCCTGCTTGGCGCGCGTCATCGCGACGTACAGCAGATTCATTTCTTCGCGCCGCGCATAAGCCTCGTCCGCATCGAAGTAAGGCGCGCGCTTCACGCCGCGCCCGCGTTTGTCGCTGAACAAAGAGAAATGCGCCGGGCGCTGCGCGTTGGGTTGCCAGTCGAGCAGCACGCTGTAGCTGTCGGCTTTCTGCTGCGTGTCGTTGGCATCCAGCAGCCAGACGATAGGCGCCTCCAGCCCCTTGGCCTCGTGCACGGTGTAGATGCGCAGCGCGTTGCCGACCTCGCCCACATTGCCCTCGTCCGTCGATTCGTTTTCCGCCGCGCGCAATTCCCGCAGCTCGGCGAGGAAGCGCGGCAGGCTGGGATAGCGCCCGGCGTCGACGTTGAGCGCGATCTCCATGAAAGCCTGCAGGTTGGCGCGCACCGTTACATGCAGCTCGGCGGGTAATGCCGCCACATAGCGATGCAGCAGGTCGCCCTCGAAATAGATGCGGTCGAGCAGGTCGTGCACCGGCAGTTTGTCGGCGAGTGCCAGCCAACCTTGCAGCAGACGATGGGCGCGTTGCAGTTCGGCAGAAGCGGCTCCGCCTTGTGCGATGCGATGCAACCGTGACCACCATCCTTCCGTCGCCCCTTGGGGGAGATAACCAGCGACTTGCCCGCTTGCGGGCTTAGTCGACTGGCTATAACCAATGACTTGCCCAGCGTCTTTTGCTGGGCTAGTCAGATGGCTAGTAGTCTTATCAGTTGCTCCATCAGGGGCTGGGGGAGAGGGACAAGGCTGTTGCGCTTCACCCTCTCCCCTACCCTCTCCCTTCAAGGGAGAGGGAGTTAATTGTGCAAGCTGCATCAAGTCCTGATCCGAACAGGCAAACAAGGGTGAGCGCAATGTCTGCGCGAGTTCGAGATCGGCAAAAGGGGTGATCAGGAACGTCAGCAGCGCCTGGATGTCTTCCGCTTCCAGCGTGTCGAGCAGACCCCCGCGCCGGGAGGTCAGGAACGGAATGTGACGCGCTCGCAAAGCGTGTTCGTACACGCGCAGATGCAGCCGCTTGCGCACCAGCACCATGATGTCGCGGTATTCGGCGCGGCGCGTTACGCCATTGTCTTGCACGCTCCAGTTCGCGACGATGCCGGTGATAAGCGTGGCGAATTGTTCGGCTTCCTTGTGGCGCGCACCCTCTTCCGCCTCATCTCTCGGTGTGGTGAGCGGATTGCGCAGATTCAATCGCCCGTCCGGCAACACTTCATCTTTCGCCTTCTCCATCATGGCGAGTGGCAGCACTTCGACATGGCCGGGCAAATCCTGATGATGCGCAATATGCTCCTCGAAATCCACGAAGCCGTCTGGATGCGAGGAAAACACGCCGTTCACCGCAGCCAGCACCGCCGGTGCGTTGCGCCGCGTTTCGTTTTGCGTCAGATGATGCGCGCCGAATTCGCGCTGCAGAAATCCGCGCACCTCGCCGAACAGGCGCGCATCGGCTCGGCGGAAGCGATAGATGGATTGCTTGGGGTCACCCACGACAAACACACTGGGCCGGGAGTCCACTGCCGCCGACGCGGCGAACCATGATTGCAGTATCTGCCACTGCAACGGATTGGTGTCCTGGAACTCATCCAGCAGAACGTGCCGGTAACGGCTGTCCAGCTTGTATTGCATGTATTCGGCGCAATCGCTCTGGTTGAGCATGCGGCACACCTGCCATTCCAGGTCTGTGAAATCCATCTGCTGCTGCCGCAATTTCAATTCCTGGTAATGTTCCAGCAGTGCAGCGCCGCAATGCAGCGCGGCCCGGTTCATGCGCAAGGCTTCGATCTCAGTCAGTTCGTCGCGCGCCGCTTGCAGGCTGGCTTGCAGGTTGTTCAACGCAATTGCGAAGACAGCCTCGTCCTGGTTCCTGGTTGCTTTGATCTTGCGCGGCTCGCCGGCTTGGGTAAACAGCAGCGGCCACACCTTCGCAAATCGCTCGCTCTCGGCGCTGTCCGCCCATGCATGTTCCATCTCACGTGCTTTGTCTTTCTGTGTCGGCGTTCCATTGCCAGCCAGCTGGTGCACAAACGCGAACAACAGCTCCTCGCTGTTGCCGCAGATGCCCCAGTCGGAAAGCGGGTCGAAATCGATATCTTCCACTTCAAGTTCGTTCTGCAACTGTGCCGATGCCCACGCCATCGCATCTTTCTGATCTTGCGTATAGGCCCACCATTCGGCGCGCTTGTGCACAAAATTTTCCAGCAGCGTTCGCGTGCTATACAGGCCGTATTCGGCGAACAACCATTGCATGTACTGCGCGGTCTCGCTATCGGGTGCGGCGCGCAGGCTGTCGGCGCATGCCTGCCACGCCTCATCGCGCAGCGCTGCAGTGCGCTCCAGCAGTTGCATGCCGACCGGCACCCCGGCATTCAGCGGCGCGCGCTGGATGAGCTGCATGAACCAGCCGTGGAAGGTGCTGATGGTGATGGCAGGTTGCGCCAGCAATGCATCGCGGTACAGGCCGCGCGCTTTTCCCATCAATTCGTCGTCAATTCCATCGACAGCGCGTTCGCGCAGGAATCTTTTAACTTCATCGTCGCTCTCCACCGCGAGCAGATGCAGCCACTCGTGCAGCCGCGCCTGCATCTCCTGCGCGGCCTTGCGTGTGAAGGTGATTGCCAGAATCTCGCCGGGCGGCACGCCATCCAGCAGCAGGCGCACGATGCGCGACACCAGCAGCCAGGTCTTGCCGCTGCCCGCGCAGGCTTCAACGACGACGCTGTGTCTGGGATCGAGAGCGATGTGATTATCCATTCCACATCTCCGTTCGCCCTGAGTACCGCGCGTAGCGTGGTGTATCGAAGGGTGGGTGCAAGAGGCTTCGATACGACGCTATGCGCCTACTCAGCCCGAACGGTTTATTTGCAAAACTCATGCGCTACTCCAGTCGCTCTTGCGGCACAAACCGCGCATCTCGCAGTACGCACAAGTTTCGTCCACGCCGTGCGCGGGCATGGCAGCGCCGTCACGCATCTGCGCGAACACCGCCAACAGCCTCCCGATGTTGGCCTGTGCGAGTTCCGGCAACTCCTGCGGCGGCGCAACCGGAATCACCTTGTCCTTCTCGATGCTGATGTAGGCCGCCTCGTCGGCCTCGTACACATGGGCGTAGCAGGGCAGTTGTACATCTTCACCCGCTTCTTTGAGTTTGTTGCGCAGCTTGGTCGCATCCATCATCTTGTAGTCCAGCACACGCGCCGCACCATCAGTCTGCACGTCTACGCGGTCTATGCGTCCGTGCATCGTCAACGCTTCGGTCAACGGCATCTCGAACGGCACTTCGCCATTCTGGTATCGCCAGCCCTCCACTTCGCTTTTTAACTGTGCATCCAGATAGGCGGGGATCGCCTGCTGCCAGCGCAGCAGCCAGGCTCGCGCCAGATAGTCGCGCTCCACCTTGGGTGCAAACACCTCACTGCTGATGCGCTGCAACGCGTCCTGCAAATCCGTACGGGTGTGTTTGCCGAGCACCGGGAACTGCTGATGGAAGCGATACAGGATGTCATGCGCCCACTCGCCGTAATCGCGTTTCTCCACGCCCTCGCGCACCTCGTCCAGTTCGTTGAGGCGCAGCATGTGGCGGGCATAGTATTGGTATGGGCAGGCGACCAGGCTGTTGTAGCCGCTGGCTGATATTCGGCCTGGAACAAGGCTTTGCGGCACGGCGGGCGCGGGCATGGCTGATTGGTCCGGCAATGGGAAGCCGGTAGTGCGTACCTGCGCACCTTCGAGCATTTCTGCCAATTCCTTGTCCGACAGATCATCGCCGTAAGCCAGCTGATGCAGCGCGCGCTGCATTTCGAGGTAAGGGCTCAGCAGGTTTTTCTCGCCATCCTTGCTGGCTTGCCAGGTCGCCAGCACGGTATCGCTCATGGCCAGCAGCCCGAGCAGATCGTCGCGCTGCTGCGCCAAATGCGCCTCGCGCGTCGGCAGGCCGAGCGTAGCGCGCACCGCGTCGTTGAACCACAAGCTGCCGTTGTCGGTACTCGGCAAATGCGACGCATCAGCACCGAGCAGCAGCACTGCATCGAACGCGCGCCAGCGCGTTGCGGCGAGATGGGTGACCAGCACCGGGCTGTCGATACTGCTGTCGCGGAAGGTATGCGCATCAAGCTGTTGAGCCAGCCAGTGCCGCCATTCAGCGCGGCTGAAGCGCGTGCTGTCCGCCGCCAACTCCTGCTGCCAGGTTTGCAGCGCCTGCAACAACTGCGCGCCCGCCTCGTCCACCGCCAGTCCCTGCAACACGCCG
>JBARHM010000352.1:0-1769 GCA_049799235.1 Gallionella sp. | reverse complement strand
ACCGTGGGTAGGGCAAAACCCCTCTGATCACGCACAAGTCGCGCAAGCATCGTGAGAGGTCCATCGGGCGCTGCCGTCTCTTCCTTAAAAACACCGGTACAAACGGCCAAATGATCCGCCCCGCCACGCACGGCTAGGATTCCCTCCCCGCCGGAGTAGCTCAGCTGGTTAGAGCAGCGGAATCATAATCCGCGTGTCGGGGGTTCGAGTCCCTCCTCCGGCAAGAATGTCCTGCAAATGGGCACCTTTGGGCAGGTGCTCAACACGCGGATTCCGGATCCGGGTCAGAATCAGCGCGCTGACGCAGGCCCTTCGCTGGAACGCGCTCGGTTCGCTCAGGCGATGTGAGGTTGATTCGGCTCAGCGGTCAACCTGTGCCTGCATCGCCGCCGGTAGCGAGCAGCTCGGCCCCCTCGCGGAGGGAACGCAGCAGCTCCCCGATCCGCTCGCTGTCGTCGCGCCCGTATCCGCAGTAGTGGGAGATCCCGAAGTCGGGCAGGAACTCCTGCGCGGCCCGCCCGCGCCTGGTGATCTCCTCCGTGCCGTCTCCGTGGCCGACGCCGAGGAACGGGCGAGTTTCGCCAATCTCGAGGTCGGCCAGTGGCGCGAAGAAGTCGCGGCCGGCTTCCTTGATCGCCGGCAGGTGCATGAAGTCCACCCGGCGCGGGGTGTTCGCAACCAGCTGGTTGGCGATCCGCACGACCCAGCTGAGGTCGCCAACCGCCACCGTCGGGGCCTGAGGATGGGTCCCCAGGCAGACGTGGTAGCCGAAGCGCACCTCGTCCGGGATGCCGTCGGTCAGCGGCGAGAGGTATCCGGCCGACGTCCACTCGCTGAGCGCCGCGTCTGCGGAGACCCGCGGGTACCAGGGCATGATCTCGTTCAGCTCCCGGTTCCCGCTCGCGGCTCCGCAGATCTCGCAGACCTCGGTGCAGTAGTCCCACTGGATCGCGAGCTCCTGCGGGGGAATCGCCTCAACCATCCGTTCGATCTCCGCGGTAATTGCCCGCTGCCAGGCATCCATGGCTTGCGGCCATTGCTCCCTATCGCCGAAGAACGGCGCGACCGCGGCCAGCGGGGTCGGGACGGCGACGTGGAAGCGGACATCGTCCGCCAGCTCACCGCGGTCCTTGAGGTCGCGGAAGATCGCGTAGGAGGAAACCGCCGCCTCTGCGTAGGGCAGGTAGCCGCTGAGATCCAGCTCGCCGGCGCCCTGCTTGATCCGGTGGGCGCCCATTGCTCCCATCGGACTCTGCATGACGTCGTCCCCGTCGACCTCCTCGAGATCAGGGTGCCGGGAGAAGGTCAGCTTTCCGAGGCCCGCGACCCAGTAGTTGCGCAAGCCGACCTCGCCGTCGGGCACCGCGCTGAGCTCGTCCCCGAGGTGCTCGGCCGCCAAACCCATGGCCTCCTCGACAGTGTCGCTGGGGACGGACATGCTGCCGACCAGGAAGCACTTCGCGTCACGCAGCTCGCTCATGCGGCGAGGAGCTCCGCCTGCGCCTGGGCCACGTTCCGGTTGAACCTGAGGCGGTTTTCCGGATCCCACTCGGCCTTGAGCGCGCAGATCCGCGCCCACTTCTCCTTGGAGCCGTACTGCGCCGCGAAGTGCCGCGGCCCGCGGCTGACGCCGAGATTGACGTAGCCGTTCGTGAGGGAGAACGGGGCGAACGCTTCGGCCGTCTCGTCCACCCATGCGTCGTACTCGGCGTCGTCGGCTGGAGAGTCCCACGACCCCACGGCCACCCAGAGCCACTCCGCCCCGCTCC
>JBARHM010000351.1:0-6820 GCA_049799235.1 Gallionella sp. | reverse complement strand
GTTCGAGGTAGTGCACCGCGTTGGCGGAAATCGCGTCGATTTCGTCTTCAGTCAATGTCCTGACGACTTTCCCCGGCGAACCTGTCACCAGCGAGTTATCGGGAATCACCTTGCCTTCGGTGATCAGCGTGTTCGCACCGATCAGGCAGTTTCTGCCTATCATACTGTGATTGAGAACGACTGCCTTGATGCCGATCAGGCTGCCTTCGCCTATGCTGCAACCGTGCAATGTGGCCTGGTGTCCTACCGTCACTTTTGCTGCTATGGTAAGCGGCGCGCCGGGGTCGGTGTGCAGCACCGCGCCATCCTGGATGTTGCTGTTTGCGCCGATGTGTATGGTCTCGTTATCGCCGCGCACCACCGCGTTGAACCAAATGCTGACATTTTCTTCAAGAACCACAGAGCCGATGACTGAAGCATTATCGGCGATGAAATGGTTGTCGCCTCGCAGCTCTGGGATCCTTGAACCTAGCGAATACAGCATATAGTTTTCCCCTCTCTCTCTGCTCTCTCCCGCGTGCGGGAGAGAGGGATGTCGTCTCGCTGTGCGAGTCTCAGGTTAACGCGGCCGCGCCTGCCGCCGCGATTTGACCATCCTGGAACGAGCGCACGCCGCTGATCCCCAGACCACCCACGATCGCGCCATCGATTTCCAGCGGAACACCGCCTTCGGCAGGGATTACGCCAGGCAGCGAGAGATGTATCAATCGCCCGCTCAGCACCGCATCTTCCGAAGCTTTGGTGGGGCGCTGGAAAGCTACTGCCGCGCGGGCCTTGAATATTGCCGTATCGATACTGCCAAACGGGGTGTCGTGGCTGCGTTGCAGGTAGAGCAGATGGCCGCCGTCATCCACCACGGCTATGACCACACGCCAGCCGTTCAGCTGTGCTTCGGCTTCGGCTGCCGCTGCGATGCGTTTGGCATCCTCTAGAGCAAGCACGGGTTTGCTGTTCACGATTTGTTGCTCTCCAATGCGGCGAAGATCTTGTCGCGTATGTCGGTTACGCTACCTACGCCCGGGATCTTGATGCACTTGGGGGCCTTTGCATCCCCGGATTTTGCCCAAGCGGTGTAATACTCAACCAGCGGTTTGGTCTGATCGTGATATACATCGAGTCGTTTTATCACGGTTTCTTCGGCATCATCGGGGCGTTGTACCAGTGCTTCGCCGGTGATGTCGTCTTTGCCTTCCACCTTGGGCGGATTGAAAACCACGTGATAAGTCCGGCCGGAGGAGGGGTGCACGCGCCGACCGCTCATGCGGCGGATGATTTCCTTGTCAACCACTTCTATTTCCACTAAGAAATCTACATGTATGCCGGCGTCTTTGATTGCCTGAGCCTGTGGGATGGTGCGCGGAAAACCATCGAAAAGGAATCCATTTGCACAGTCCGGGTCCTTGATGCGTTCTTTCACCAGGCCGATGATGATGTCGTCGGAGACCAGATTGCCGGCATCCATCACTTTTTTTGCAGCTATCCCTAGCGGTGTGCCCGCCTTGGTCGCGGCACGCAATATGTCTCCGGTGGAGATTTGCGGGATGTTGAATTTTTCCTTGATGTAATTCGCCTGTGTGCCCTTGCCTGCGCCCGGTGGTCCCAGCAGTATCAGTTTCATTTGTCGTTTTCCTTAGGATTTGATCTGAGTCTCAAATATTCGTCGTGCGATGTGTAAATCCTGTTCGGTGTCCACGCCGCCGGGCGGGGCCTGTTCGGCAATGAACACGCCTATCTTGTAGCCATGATACAGCGCACGCAGTTGTTCCAAGGCTTCGAACTGTTCGATCAGCGCCGGTGCAAGCCGACCGTAGGCGCGCAGGAAGCCGGCGCGATAAGCGTAGATGCCGATGTGGCGGAGCACGGGTAAACCTTCAGGCAGCTCCCCCCTTCTAATGCCCCCTCGCTCCGCTCTCCCCCTCTGGAGGGAGGAAGGACAATCATCTCGTCCTTCAGACGAGGACAAAACCCTAAATGCATCGCGCGGCCAGGGTATGGGCGCGCGGCTGAAATACAGCGCGTTTCCATTCTTGTCCAGCACCGTCTTGACGATGTTCGGATTGCGCATCGCCGCTTCATCATGGACGGCGTGACAGGCTGTCGCGATTGCGCATTCCGGATGGCCGTGCAGGTGTTGTGCAACCGAGCGTATCAGCGCGGGCGGGATCAGCGGTTCATCTCCCTGCACGTTGACCACGATGGTCTCGTCCGGCCAGTTGCGCTGCTCGACAACTTCAGCGATGCGATCGGTGCCGCTGGTATGGGACTCTTTGGTCAGACAGGCCTTGAAGCCGTGTTCGTGCACAGCATTGGAGATCGCATGATGGTCGGTGGCGATCCAGATCTGTTGCGCGCCGCTTTGCGCCGCCTGTTCCGCAACCCTCACCACCATGGGTTTGCCGGCGATCTGCAACAGCGGCTTGCCGTGCAATCGGGTCGACGCATGGCGTGCCGGGATGACCACATGGAAGGCGAGCATCAGAGTCGTTCGACTTCTTCGGCGCTGAGTTTTCGTGCTTCGTCGGCAAGCATTACAGGGATGTCGTCCTCGATCTTGTAAGCCAACCGGTCTGCCTTGCAGATCAATTCCTGTGCGGCTTTTTGATAGACCAATGGGGATTTGCACAACGGGCAAACCAGGATATCGAGCAGTTTAGCGTCCATGAGATTTTAACTTTCGCAGAATTAGGTCGGTCAGGCCGGAGTCGATATGAGCATCCACACGCAATACCCAAAATCTGGCATCAGCGAATTCAGCGCATTTTACCGCATCTTTTTCAGTCATGAGTATCGCATTGCAATCGGCGAAGGCCAGATCGGATGCTGAATAAGGATGATGGTCTGGAAAAGCGTGCGGGGTGAAAGACATGCCCAGCTCAGTTAGATGCTGAAAGTAGCGTTGCGGATTACCGATGCCGGCAACGGCATGGTTTCCGGGTCTGTCGAAGTCTGCAGAGGTGGCCTTCAGGCCAGGGCCCAGCAGGTTATGGAAGACAGTTCCGTCTAGTCGCATCGCATATTGCCCCGGGGCGGCATCACCCCCGTTCACCACCACCGCGTCCACTGTCTGAAGGCGCGAGACCGGCTCGCGCAGCGGGCCGGCGGGGAGCAGCCAGCCATTGCCTGATCCGCGCTCTCCATCAATGACTGCGATCTCAACGTCACGCTGCAAGCGGTAGTGCTGCAAACCGTCATCACACAAAACCACATTGCATTGCGGATGGGCTTCCAGAGCCGCGCGCGCTGTGGCGACACGATCCTTGCCCACCCAAACCGGACAGATATTGCGCCTTGCCATCAGCAACGGTTCGTCGCCTGCCTGTAGTGCAGTCATGCCTGGATCAACGTGCTGCGGAACACGAGAGATTCTTTTATAGCCGCGACTGACGATGAGCGGATGCCAGCCGTGTGCTATCAGCTGTTGCGCAAGAGCAAGCGTAAGCGGAGTCTTGCCGGTTCCGCCGACACTGATGTTGCCGACCACAATGACCGGCAGCAGCAATCGCTCGCTGGCCATGATGCGGTCGCGATATAACACCCGGCGAAACGCCACCAGCACACCAAAGACCAGGCTGATTGGAATCAGAATCAGGTGCAGCGGGGTGATGCGGTACCAGTGGTTTTGCAGCCAGTGCACTTTATTTGGGCTGACTTTGGGTGGTAAAGGTGATGCGACCGTAGCCCGCCCGCCTTGCCGCTTCCATGACGTTGATGACAGATTGGTGCGGCGCTTTGGCGTCCGCATTGATAATGATGGTGGGATCGGCCTGGTCGCCGGCAGCATTTTTCAGCGATGTGACCAATGACTCTATGCCCGTGTAAGTGACGCCAAGGTTGTTGATGGCATAGTGCTCCGAGGCATCCACCGCGACATTGATGGATTTTGCCTGCGCGGCTACAGTTTCACCGCTGGCTTGCGGCAGGTTGATCTGCAACTCGGAATACTTTGCATAGCTGGTGGTCACCATCAAAAAGATCAGGATCACCAGCAGCACGTCTATCATCGGGATCAGGTTGATCTCAGGTTCATCGCGGCTGCGCCTGCGTTGAAAACTCATAGTCTGTTAACCCTTGCGTTGACCGTGTGCAACTTCCACCAGCTTGATCGCCTGTTGTTCCATCTCTATGGTCAGGCTATCCACTTTTGCACGGAAATGGCGGTAGAAGATCATGCTCGGGATCGCCACGATCAGACCGAAGGCGGTGTTGTAGAGGGCCACGGAGATACCGTGCGCAAGTATCGCAGGTGAATTGCCTGCCGCTGATTGTGAGCCGAAGATTTCAATCATGCCGACCACAGTTCCGAACAGGCCCAGTAACGGGCTGATCGAAGCTATCGTACCCAGGCTGGTGAGGAAACGCTCCATGTCGCGCCTCACCGCACGTCCGGCTTCCTCAATGGATTCCTTGAGCACCTCGTGGGAGCCATTGATGTTCTTCAGTCCGGCTGCAAAGATGCGCCCCAGCAGCGAGCTGGCGGCAAGTTTGGCAAGCATGCCATCATTGACACCGCGTTGTTTGAGTTCCTTGACGACTTCGTTCAGCAGGGCGGGAGGAGCGATCAGATGACCGCGCAAAAACATCAGACGTTCAAATATCAGGCCGACTGCGATGATGGATGCCAGGATCAAAAACCAGATCGGCCAACCGGCCGCTTCTACGATTGCAAACACGCGGATTCTCCAAATGTGCTTAAATTAGGAATCTCTGAACAAGCCCTCCATTATTGAGGTACATGGAGGATTTGCTGAGAGGTTATAAGGTCGCAACTGTAACGTGTTGATCAGAGTTGAGCAACATTTCTCATGAATCGCTTCAGCAATATTTTGCTAAGCTGCCATTTGAAAAGAGTATTTCCGTTTACTCACAAAACCTGTGGATATCTTTGTGGATGAATCCTGTGGATGGCACTTTAAAGTGGCGTGGCGTATGGATTTTGCTTACCCCGCTTATTTTTTGTATGGCAATAATGGTCATTAAAAACAATGTATTAACGTAAGTTTAAGCTTTTGTTGCAGGGCGGGGTGGTGAAAAGCGGCGAATTTACTTGGAGTGTGGATTATTTCGAGTTGTCAATATGTCTTTTGAATTTTTTTTTGAAGAAAA
This sequence comes from Gallionella sp., assembly GCA_049799235.1. Taxonomy (GTDB): domain Bacteria; phylum Pseudomonadota; class Gammaproteobacteria; order Burkholderiales; family Gallionellaceae; genus Gallionella. The sequence continues at coordinate 1,717 of JBARHM010000351.1, read as the reverse complement.
GAACCGCGTTTTTCGTGTCGCGGAACTCAACTTTGCAATCAAGCAGTTGCTGGAAAGCAGCGTCCCCTTGTTGTGGGTGCGCGGAGAAATCTCGAATTTGGTGAAGGCCGCTTCGGGCCATTTTTATTTTTCACTGAAGGATGATCAGGCCCAAGTGCGGTGCGTGATGTTCCGGCATAAAAATCAATTATTGAGAGAGCAGATAGCCAACGGGCAGCAGGTCGAAGTGTTAGCAGTCGCTACTTTATATGAGCAGCGCGGCGATTTTCAGTTAACCGTCGAGCAGATGCGTCCAGCCGGGCTGGGCATACTGTATGAACAATTCGCCCGACTGAAACAAATGCTGGAAAGCCAGGGTTTGTTCGCCGCCGGACGCAAGCGTGCGTTGCCCGCGTTCCCCAACAGCATAGGCATCATCACCTCGCCGCAGGCCGCCGCGTTGCGCGATGTACTCACCACCTTGAGATATAGGCTGCCTGGCGTGCCGGTGGTGCTTTATCCCACGCCGGTGCAAGGGACAGGCAGCGCGGAGAAGATCGCGCTTGCGATTGCGACTGCCAATCAGCGTGCGGAATGCGACGTGCTGATCGTGTGTAGAGGCGGCGGCAGCATAGAAGACCTGTGGGCGTTCAATGAAGAGAACGTGGCGCGCGCCATTGCCGCCAGCGACATCCCCATCGTCAGCGGGGTCGGACACGAGACCGATTTCACGATCGCCGATTTCGTCGCCGACGAGCGAGCTTCGACGCCGACTGCCGCGGCGCAACGCGTCGCCCCGGATCGCCATGCCCTGCTCAAAGGTCTGCAAGGCCAGGCGCAACACCTTCAACGCGCGCAGCGCAACCGGTTGCAGAACGCGATGCAGACTGTGGATTACCTGCAGCGCCGCTTGGTGCATCCCGCGCAGCAGTTGCAACGCCAGACCCAGCAACTGGACCAGCTGCAACAGCGCATGCAACGGGCCTTTGCCTATCGTCAACAGCATCAACACTGGCAATGGCAATCACTGGCGCAAAGGCTGCGCGTGGCGAGCAGCGACTTTGCCCGTCTGCAAGACCGGCGGGCTAGTTTGTCGCAACGTTTGCAACAGGCGATGCGTGCAATGCAGGCACAGCGCTTGGTACGAGTGGACAATGCCACGCAGCATTTGATCTTGCTCGACCCGACAAAAGTGTTGGCACGGGGCTATAGCATGGTGCAGGATGCAAGCGGTGGCGTGGTGTCTGATGCGGGGCAGGTGGCGGTGGGGGATAAGTTGCGCATTACGTTTGCTAAGGGGTGGGTGAGAGGTGAGGTGAAAGAGCGGGGCGAATCATAAAGGGAGCCGTTCGTGCTGAGCGTAGCGGCGGTTTTTGCCGCGAAGTCGAAGCATGAATGGCCGAGAACAAGTCAAAACCGCCGGGGGGTAGCCCAGCGACTTTTCCCTCGTCAACCATGCGCACCGCTCCCCGCTGCGGTATCATCTCGCCCATGCAAATCTGCCATGCAATTCAATCGCAATGACATCAGAAAATTTCATTGACCTACCTCCTTTGCTCAGTGCGCAAGGCACGATCACTTTACCCGGCTCGAAAAGCATCTCCAACCGCATCCTGTTGCTCTCGGCGCTGGCACAGGGCACGACCGAGATACGCGATGTGCTGCTGTCAGACGATACCGAGCGTATGAGGGATGGCTTGCGCACTCTGGGTGTCGGCATCGAAAAGCTGGAAACGCA
>JBARHM010000350.1:0-9148 GCA_049799235.1 Gallionella sp. | reverse complement strand
CAAGGTCATTTTGCTTGAATTGTCTTGATGAAAAGTTGACCGAAGTGAAGGACAGGCCGAATTGATCCACCCAAACCGCTGTCTGGGCAGACGCTGTATCGAGCACATACTTTCCGATTTCAATGATCAGGCCGATTTCCTCGGCCAAGGGAATGAACTCATCCGGCCGGACGAGAGTTCCATCCTCCCTTATCCAGCGCGCCAGTGCCTCGAAGCCGACTATCTTTTCACCGGCTATCTCCACGATAGGCTGATAATGAACAACGATTTCGTTGCGCTCCAGAGCGCGCCGCAATGACGCCTCTATGTTGATACGATTCTGTTGTGTGCGAGACATCTCGTCCTGGTAAAACTGGTAATTATTCTTACCCAGATTCTTGGCGAGATACATCGCGCTGTCTGCCTGGCGCCTTAAGCTTTCACTGTCTTTTCCGTCGGTAGGGCAAATCGAGATGCCGATCGATGCTCCGATAAACACTTCGCGGCCCTCTAGAGAGAAGGGGTTTTTCAGGGCCGAAAGGATCTTTTCTGCTACCTCTTTGATTTGGGAACTGTCGGAAAAGTCGCTCATGATGACGGCGAACTCATCACCTCCCAGGCGCGCGACATAATCTCCCTGGCGCAATGATTTGCGCAGGCGCTCGCCTATCCTGGACAACAGCAGATCACCGAGGTGATGTCCAAATGTGTCGTTCACATATTTGAAGTTGTCCAGGTCGATGTACATCAGCGCAAATTTTTCAAGGTCATACTTGTGGTTAAGCAAAACCCTGGCGATCTGATTATCGAACGAGTGGCGGTTCGGCAGATTGGTGATAGGGTCAAAGTGCGCGATTTCCGATAGTTTTTCCTCGATATGGCGGCGTTCATTAAGCTCGACCTGCAGTGAATCTTCGCGGCGGGATAATTTTTCTACCATTTGGTTGAACACGCCGGCCATTTCCCCGACCTCGTCCCGGCTGGAAATCTCGGCACGTGCAGAAAGATCTCCTTCCTTGCTGACTCTGCGCATGACATCTGTCAATTTGAGCAAGGGCTGAGTAATGATTTCCTGAAGTTTGGTAAGCAGGGTGGATACCACTGTCAGGATGAACAGTCCGCCCAGCAGCAAAATCCCTATCTGTTTATAGAGTGCACTATAGGCTTCGGATAAATCCAGATTCATAGTGATAGTGCCGATTTTTTCCCCGGGGGCTGCACTAAGGATTGGCATGTGGAAACCAAGCAAGGGTTGGCCGAGCCGTGGTTTTTGCTCAAATTTAGATGGATCGAACTGCACGGGCAGTTTGATAGGGTTGTTCGCGATGGCATAGCTGGCGAATAAATGGCCCGATTTATCGTATATCGTCGCCTGCACGACATCCGGAACTGACCGTAAACTATTGAGTACATCCTGGGTAGCTTTGACATCCTCGAACAACAAGGCCGAATCCAGGTTCTCGGTAAGTACGCTGGAAAGCATGGAAGCTTTCTTTTCATAGTCGCCCAGCAATGAACCTAACATATAAAAGCCGAGGTTTATCGTGATCAGCAAAGTGATCAGTCCGACGATCAAAAGGTTGATCGCCTGCAGTTTATTTCCGATTGTAAGATTCTGAAAGTACTCTAGCATTTGTCTGGTCAGTATATCGGCAGGGCGAGTTTGAGAAGTTTGGAGCTTACAGCCAAAGAATTTGCCTGTGCCGCGGTGCGATTGATTTTGAAGGCGATCCGCCCTTCCTGATTAACCAGCAGGACGATGACATTCTTGGGGTCGAAGTCATTTCCTTCCGAGACTACCATTACCGGCGCATGGCCGATTTGCCTGGCCAGGTTGCCGATGGATGCATGCTCGGATCTGCCTACGAACAACACCTGGCAGGACTGCACTTGAGTCGCAGTGGAAATATTTGTGTTGGTTACCGGGTGTCCTTTCAGGTGTTGCTTCTTGACAGGATCCAGCGCGGCGAGCATCGGATCGCTACCCAGAACACAAATCCTGAATTCGCCGGCAGGGAGAACGGGCCATTCGGTCAGTAGCGCGAAATTGTAAAGAGCCGCTGCTTCCGCGGCATTTTCGTCTGCGACGATGTCATGATCTGCAAATGCAGGCTGCAACGAACAACAGACGAGCATCTGAATGGCGAGACGTAAGTTAAAACGCATATTGCGGATTTTTTACCGATTTATTCCTAAGCGGGATTTTAAACCAGCGGGACAAGGGGCGGTAGACTATTTGTGGATATTGAAGCTGTAACGGCACGTCGGGGGTTAAGGTTGGATTTGCTGCTATCAGCCCTGACAGGTAAAATCGCGCCCTTTCGTGCCGTTTCAAACCGGTGCGATATATTGAACCGCCGATCGGGTGTATGACCGTGAAACCTATTTTGAAATCGACCAAGCTCTCCAACGTCTGCTACGACATTCGCGGCCCTGTGATGGAGCGCGCCAGGCAGATGGAGGAAGAAGGGCAGCGGATCATCAAGCTGAATATCGGCAATCTGGCGCCGTTCGGTTTCGAAGCGCCTGAAGAAATCCAGCAGGACGTGATCCTGAACCTGCCGAATTCGTCCGGTTATTCCGATTCCAAGGGCTTGTTCGCGGCGCGCAAGGCCATCATGCACTACTGCCAGGCGAAGAAGATTTCCGGCGTGGGACTGGAAGACATCTACATCGGCAACGGCGCATCCGAACTGATCGTGATGTCCATGCAGGGCCTGCTCAACACCGGCGATGAGGTGCTGATCCCCACCCCCGATTATCCGCTGTGGACTGCGGCGGTCACGCTGGCCGGCGGTACGCCGCGTCACTACATCTGCGACGAGCAGAAAGAATGGATGCCGGATCTTGCCGACATGCGCAGCAAGATCACGCCCAGGACACGCGCCATCGTCATCATCAATCCGAACAATCCGACCGGTGCGCTGTACTCTGATGAATTGTTGCGCGAAGTGGTGCAGATCGCGCGCGAGCGTAATCTGATCATTTTTGCCGACGAGATCTACGACAAGATGTTGTACGACGGCGCGACACACACTGCGATCGCCTCGCTGGCCGATGACGTGCTGTTCGTGACGCTGAACGGGCTATCGAAGAATTATCGGGCCTGCGGTTACCGCGCCGGCTGGATGGTGGTGTCGGGGGAAAAGAAGCATGCGCAGGATTACATCGACGGTTTGACCATACTGGCTTCGATGCGGTTGTGTTCCAACGTGCCCGGCCAGTTCGCGATCCAGACTGCGCTGGGCGGCTACCAGAGCATCAACGATCTGGTTGCGCCGACAGGACGGCTGTGCAAGCAGCGCGATCTGGCCTACCAACTGCTCACCGCGATCCCCGGCGTGACCTGCGTCAAGCCCAAGGCCGCGCTGTATCTGTTTCCGCGCTTCGACCCGAAGATCTACCCGATCAAGGATGACCAGAAATTCATACTGGAATTGCTGGAAACCGAGAAAGTGCTGGTGGTGCAGGGCAGCGGTTTCAACTGGATACACCCTGATCATATCCGTGTGGTGTTCCTGCCGAATGCCGATGACCTGACCGAGGCGATCGGCCGCATCGCGCGCTTTCTCGAACACTATCGAAAGCAACATGGAACTGAACCAGTCGCTAGTCGTTAGACGTTAGTCGTTAGTTAAATACGACGCGCTTTCAACTAGTGACTAGCGACTAACGACTAGGAACTGATTTTATGAAACCAATCAACGTAGGGCTGCTGGGCATCGGCACGGTAGGCGGCGGCACGTTCACCGTGCTGCAACGCAATGCTGAGGAGATCACCCGGCGCGCGGGCCGTCCGATCCGCATCACCGTGGTGGCGGACAAGAATGTGGCGCTGGCGAAGAAAGTCACCGGCGGTGCATGCCGTATCACCGACGATGCGTTCTCGGTGGTGAGTGACCCTGAAGTCGATATCGTCATCGAGCTGATCGGCGGCTACGGCGTGGCGAAAGATCTGGTGCTCAAGGCTATTTCGAACGGCAAGCATGTGGTCACCGCGAACAAGGCGCTGCTCGCGACGCACGGCAACGAGATCTTCGCAGCAGCGCAGAAAAAAGTCGTGATGGTCGCGTTCGAAGCGGCGGTGGCGGGCGGCATCCCGATCATCAAGGCGCTGCGCGAGGGTCTGACCGCGAACCGCATCGAGTGGATCGCCGGCATCATCAACGGCACCACCAACTTCATCCTGTCCGAGATGCGCGACAAGGGTCTGAGTTTCGACACTGTGCTTAAAGAGGCGCAACGTCTGGGTTATGCCGAGGCCGACCCGACCTTCGATATCGAAGGCGTGGACGCGGCGCACAAGATCACGATTCTCTCTGCACTGGCGTTCGGCATTCCGATGCAGTTCGACAAGGCATATATAGAAGGTATCTCGAAGCTGGATGCGATCGACATCAAATACGCCGAACAGCTCGGTTATCGCATCAAACTGCTGGGCATCACCAGGCGCACCCCTGAAGGCGTGGAACTGCGCGTGCATCCGACGCTGATACCGGCCAAGCGGCTGATCGCCAATGTGGAAGGCGCGATGAACGCGGTGCTCGTACAGGCCGATGCGGTCGGTGCGACCATGTATTACGGCAAGGGTGCCGGTGCGGAGCCGACTGCCAGCGCGGTGATCGCCGATCTGGTGGACGTCACGCGCATGCACACCGCCGACCCGGAAAACCGCGTGCCGCATCTGGCATTCCAGCCGAACGCGATGGCCGACCTGAAGATATTGCCGATGGATGAAGTGCAGACCAGCTACTATCTGCGCCTGCGCGTCGTCGATAAGCCAGGAGTTCTGGCCGACATCACGCGCATCCTCGCCGACGAACAAATTTCCATTGATGCGGTGATCCAGAAGGAACCCGGCGAAGGCGAAGACCAGACCGACCTGATCATGCTGACTCACCAGACCCGCGAGAAACGCATCAATGCGGCGATCAAGAAGATCGAGGCATTGGGAGTAGTGGCAGGCCAGGTTACCAGGTTGAGGATGGAATCGCTCGGAAAATAAACCGTCACCTCCCCCTCCCCCTTGCATAACCAGCGACTTGGCTGGCGTTGTTTGCCAGCTTAGTCTAATGGCTAGTTGTTTCATCAGGGGGGTTTGGGGAGGGGGTAGAAACGTTCAAATATAGATATTCAATAGATTCACCCACATCTTGGTTGCCCCCTCGTTTCACTCTCCCCCTCTGTGAGGGGAAGGGACACAAGTTTGAGGATACGCAATGAAATACATCTCAACCCGCGGGAACGCGCCCGCGAAAAATTTTACCGAAATCCTGCTGGGCGGTCTGGCTCCCGATGGCGGGCTGTATCTGCCGGAGCAGTATCCGCAGGTGACACGCGCCGAGCTGGATGCGTGGCGCAAGCTTTCTTATGCCGATCTTGCGTTCGCGGTGCTGGCTAAGTTCATCACCGACATTCCGCCGGCTGACCTGAAGGCCATCGTCAGCAAGACCTACACTACCGCCGTGTACAGCAACGGCCGCGCCGACTCCGATTTCACGCAGATCACCCCGTTGCGCACGCTGGAGCCTGGCTTCCACATCCTCGAACTTTCCAACGGCCCGACACTCGCTTTCAAGGACATGGCGATGCAGTTGCTCGGCAACCTGTTCGAGTATGTATTGGGCAAACAACATGCAGAGCTGAACATCCTCGGCGCGACCTCCGGCGATACCGGTTCCGCCGCCGAATACGCGATGCGCGGCAAGCGCGGTATCCGTGTGTTCATGCTGTCGCCGCACGGCAAGATGTCTGCATTCCAGCGTGCGCAGATGTTTTCGCTGCAGGACCCGAACATCTTCAATATCGCGATCACCGGCATGTTCGACGATGCGCAGGACATGGTGAAGGCGATATCCAACGACCATGCATTCAAGGCGAAATACAAGATCGGCACGGTCAACTCGATCAACTGGGCGCGCGTGTCCGCGCAGATCGTGTATTACTTCAAGGGCTATTTTGCCGCGACTAAAACCAACGACGAACAAGTGGCGTTCTCGGTGCCGTCCGGCAATTTCGGCAACATCTGCGCCGGGCATATCGCGCGCATGATGGGCCTGCCCATCGGTCAACTCATTGCGGCTACCAACGAGAACGACGTGCTGGACGAATTTTTCCGCACCGGCGCGTATCGCCCGCGCGACACCAGGCACACTTACGAGACCAGCAGCCCGTCGATGGACATCTCCAAGGCCAGCAATTTCGAGCGCTTCATGTTCGACCTGGTCGGTCGCGACGGCGCAAAGGTGCGCGATTTCTGGGGCAGGGTGGACAAGGGCGGATCGTTCGACATCAAGGGCACCGCTTATTGGGATGCGTTGCCGAAATTCGATTTCGCTTCAGGCAAGAGCACGCATCAGGACAGGCTCAAGACCATCCGCGAGGTGTGGGATGCGTATGGCGTGATGATCGACACCCACACTGCAGATGGCTTGAAGGTGGGGCTAGAGCAGCGCCGTCCCAACCTGCCGCTGATTTGCCTTGAAACTGCGCTTCCCGCCAAATTTGCCGAGACCATACAGGAAGCGCTGGGGCGCGAACCTGAGCGTCCCGCTTCCATGGTGGGCATCGAGAAATTGCCGCAGCGCTACGTAGTGATGGATGCGGAAGTGGCGCGACTCAAGGCGTTCATCGCCGCGCACGTGCCGCAATAACAACATACCGTCATTCCATCCTGCAGCGATTGACGGGAATGCATGAATAACCTCATCCTGCTCATCGTCTGTTTTACCGCCGGCACGCTGCTGCGGCGTTCCGGGCGCATGCCGGAGAATGCCCCGGCGACAATCAACGTTTTCATCATCTACATCTCCGTCCCTGCGCTGACGCTGTTGTATCTGCATGACTTCGGGTTCGGCGCTGATATCCTGTTGATAGCCATGATGCCCTGGCTGATGTTTGCTTTTTCAGCCGGGTTCTTCTGGCTGGTCGGGCGTTGGCTCGGACTTTCGCGTAGTACTACCGGGGCGCTGATGTTGACGGGCGGGATGAGCAACACAGCCTTCTTCGGCTTGCCCATGGTCGAATCGTATTACGGCCATTCGGCCATCCCCATCGCGATCGTGATCGACCAGCTCGGTTCGTTTATGGTGCTTTCCACGCTGGGTATCACTGTCGCCGGGATCTATTCGTCCGGGCGTCCGACCCTGGCCGAGATCGTCAAGCGTATCGCGTTGTTTCCGCCGATCATATCGCTCGTAATTACGCTGCTTCTCATTCCGGTCGAATATGCCGACTGGTTTACCGCGTTGTTGAAAAGGCTCGGCGACACACTTGCGCCATTGGCACTGCTGTCGGTTGGAATGCAATTGAAATTGGGACATGTAGCGGAGCACAGGAGCGATCTTGCCATTGGTTTGCTGTTCAAGCTGATGATCGCGCCGCTGCTGATCCTGCTGCTGTATGTGCCGCTATTCGGCGCGGGCGGCTATGCGATACAAGTGACGATCTTTGAAGCGGGGATGCCGCCCATGATCACCGCCGCGATCATCGCGTCCGAGCATGATCTCAACCCGCCGCTGGCCAATCTGATGGTGGCGGTGGGGTTGATAATTTCTTTCGTTAGCCTGAGTATGTGGTGGTTCATGCTGCGCGGGGTTTGATGGGGCTTAAAATACGGGGAACGAAATTACAGCACTGATGCAAAAACACAGTTCGAAAAAACTGCGGCTAGTGGATCAACTTCGGGCATTCCTCCCGTCGAGCGCGTTGCTGTTCGATGAGGAAGACCTCAGGCCTTATGAGACGGACGGCTTGAGCGCCTACCGTCAAACTCCGATGATCGTCGCGATCCCTGAAACGGAAGAGCAAGTACGGAAGATATTGCAGCTCTGCCACGGATCTGGCGTGCCGGTGGTCGCCCGCGGTGCAGGCACGGGTTTGTCCGGCGGCGCACTGCCATTGGGCGACGGCGTGCTGCTGTCGATGGCGCGCTTCAAGAAGATCCTGCACATCGACCCGCTCGCCCGGATCGCGCGGGTGCAGACGGGTGTGCGCAACCTGGCCATTTCCGAGGCGGCTGCGCAATACGGCCTTTATTACGCGCCCGACCCTTCCAGCCAGATCGTCTGCACCATTGGGGGCAACGTGGCGGAAAATTCCGGCGGTGTGCATTGCCTGAAATACGGGTTGACCGTCCACAATATCCTTCGTATCAGGGTGCTGACCATCGAAGGTGAGGTATTGGAGATCGGCTCTGAGGGATTGGACAGCGCGGGTTACGACCTGCTGGCATTGATGACCGGCAGCGAAGGCATGCTGGGCGTCATCACCGAGATCACGGTGAAGCTGCTCCCCAAACCGGAGCGTGCGCAAGTGGTGATGGCGGGATACGATGATGTGGAGAAAGCCGGCTCTGCAGTGGGTGACATCATTGCCGCAGGCATCATTCCCGCCGGACTGGAAATGATGGACAAGCTTGCCATTCAGGCAGCCGAAGATTTCGTGCATGCCGGTTATCCGTTGGCTGCGGAAGCGATCCTGCTTTGCGAACTGGATGGAACAAACGAAGAGGTTTCCGAGGAGATCAAGCGCGTGCACGACATCCTGCTGGCCAGCGGTGCAACTTCGCTGCGAACCGCCAAGGATGATGCTGAACGGCTCAAGCTGTGGGCCGGGCGCAAGGCGGCTTTTCCGGCGGTGGGGCGCATCTCGCCCGATTATTACTGTATTGACGGAACCATACCGCGCAAACAGCTCCCGATGGTGCTCGCGCGCATCAAGGAGTTGTCCGCCGAATACGGACTGCGCGTCGCAAATGTATTCCACGCCGGGGACGGCAATCTGCACCCTCTGATCTTGTACGATGGCGGCAAGCCCGGCGAGCTGGAGCGTACCGAGGAATTGGGCGGCAAGATACTCGAGTTGTGCGTGGAAGTGGGCGGCACGATCACCGGTGAGCATGGCGTGGGGATGGAGAAGATCAACCAGATGTGCATCCAGTTCAAGGAAAAGGAATTGACGCTGTTCCACGCCATCAAAGCTGTGTGGGATGAGAACGGCTTGCTCAATCCCGGCAAGGCAGTGCCCACCTTGCAGCGCTGCGCCGAATTCGGCGCGATGCATGTGCATCATGGCGAGATGAAGTTTCCGGATTTGCCCAGATCCTAGGAAGGCGAAGCGGTTGCAGTTTCAATGACTGATAAATTGGATCAAATAAATGAGACATTCA
>JBARHM010000349.1:0-4715 GCA_049799235.1 Gallionella sp. | reverse complement strand
GAGCCGGTCGAGACCATAGGCCAGCGAAGCGGCGGTAGGCTCGTTGACCAGACGTATCACTTCGAGACCAGCGATACGGCAGGCATCCTTGGTGGCGGCGCGCTGATTGTCGTCGAAATAAGCCGGCACCGTCACCACGGCCTTTTCTACCGGCTCGCCGAGGAATGCTTCGGCATCGCCCTTGATTTTCTGCAGCAGGAATGCCGAAAGCTGCTCCGGCGAATAATCCTTATCTCTCAGGCGGAAATTCTCGCGCTTGCCCATCTTGCGCTTGAAGGCGCTGGCCGTGCCCTCGGGGTTGGCCGCTGCCTGGCGCCGGGCGGGTTCTCCCACCAGCATCTGGCCGTCGGCTGTGAGCGCGACGTAACTTGGAAACGCCTTGCCGCCGATGCTGATGCCTTCGGCGCTGGGGATGATGACAGGACGTCCGCCGCGCAGCACTGCGGCAGCAGAATTGGAAGTGCCGAGATCAATACCAATGATGGCCATAAACTCTCCTAAGCAGAATCTTCATATGGCTGCAACTGCCACTCCAAATTATGCTGTTAACTGATCTACTGCCGCTGGTATAACCCGATCAGCTCGGATCTGGCAAGCACGTGACCTTGCATGACCTTTTCCAGAGCCGTTTTGGCGGGGCGTTTCAGATCAGGCAGCAAGTTATCCAGCGCATACAGTTTGAAAAAATAGCGGTGCTTTCCTATCGGGGGGCATGGCCCTTGGTAGCCGGTATGGTGCCAGTCGTTCAGCCCCTGCAAGATTCCTGGCGGGAGGCCTTCGGCAGCGGTAGTTTCGGGCAAACCTTTGGTATCGGGTGGAATGTTATATACCACCCAGTGTACCCATGTCATTCTGGGCGCGTCAGGATTTGGAGCGTCCGGATCATCGACGATCAAGGCCAGACTTTTCGTGCCAGTCGGCACGCCAGTCCATTTGAGTACGGGCGAAATATTCAAGCCATCACAAGTATGGCGAGCAGGAATCACGCCCTTATGCATGAATGAGGGCGACATGATAACCAGAGGCATAACGATGTTCTCCTTTTCGCCGGGTAGCAAGCTGGTTTTGGCTGCCACTACAGAGATGCAGATCAGGACGATACCCAGAACTGCAGCCCATGTCCGGCGTATGCGCCGGGCTCTGTTATTCATATATCAGGTCACCGAAACAATCCTGCTATTTTTACCATCCACCTTGGGCAGGCGTATACTCAGTACACCATTCCTGTAACTCGCTTCTGCGTTGTCCGCGTCGACGTTGCGAGGCAACGGGATAGTACGCTGAAATGCCCCGTAGGCACGCTCCATGACATGGTAGGTGCTGTCGTGGCTTTCACGCTCATAGTGTTTTTCTCCGTTCACATACAGCACGTTGTCCTCGATCGTGATGCGGCAGTCTTTCTTCTCGATACCGGGCACCTCAACCCGCACCAGGATATCCTTGTCTGTTTCTTCAACCTCTCCTGCCAGCAGGCTCCAGCGTGGAAATGTGGCGAGCATACCACTCCCCGGCTTTGTGTCATCCTTGTCGCGGGAAAAATGAGTCAGCGCTTCACTGCTGCGGCTGACCAGTTCGCGCCAGCCATCCGACAAGTTCTCCCAGGTGCGGCCCAGTTCGCGTCCGATATTCCTTCCGGCCTGTTTCAATGAATCCAGCATGATCAGGCTCCTTGTTTCATCGTTGAACAATGATGTGCCGGGGGGTGTTTCATCGCACCCTTATGGCTCTACATCCACATCATCCTGCGCCTCATCCACATCGACGCTTTCTGCCGGGCGATTTCGTGGCTGGTGCGTCTTGACGTCGCCGCGTATCTTGCGTGCATAGTCCTCAAGCTGGCGTTTGGCGGAATCGAACGCATCGCGCAAGGCCACATATACATCTTCGGCGTGGTCGCGGTTGACCACGATCTCGCTGCCGGGCACGCCGATGTCGAGACGCACATTGAATTGTTTGCCCTGGTTATGGTGCTTGTGCGGCAACTCAACCACCACACGGCAGGACGTGATGTGATCGAAGAACTCTTCGAGCTTGTCGATCTTGTCACGAATGTGCTTTTCCAGTGCCTCTGAATGGTCTGTTCCACGGACAGTGATCTGTAATGGGATCTGCATGAGTTTCTCCTGAAGTATCGAATCGTTCTAGCGGCGGTTGATCGTTTCCTTTTTCTGCTCGTGTTTCACCAGCTTGGCGAGTGTGGACATCTCTTCAGCCAGCAGCTCCAGCATGTCATCCAGGGTAAGAATGCCAACCAGCCCGCCGCTATTATTCACCACCGGCAAGCGTCGCACCCCTATCGCGCGCATATACTGGATGGCCTCGTACAAGCCGGCATCCTCCTTTACTACTGCCAGTTCTGGCGTCATGATGTCTCCCACCGTGATCGCGGTCTGATCGAGCTCCGGTGCCATGATTTCTACCACCAGGTCGCGGTCGGTGATGATGCCGACCGGAACCTTTACGCCCTCGTTGTCATCGACAACGACCAGGTCGCCGACATGATGCTGGCGCATCAGCTTGGCTGCTTCCAGGGCGGAATTGTTGCGTTGCGCGTAGACGACCTCGCGATTACATATTTCACTTATGGGCATGATAGCCTCCGATATGGGTTAGTTAAAACTCTCTATATGTCTCATGCGGTTTGCATGGCAGCCTGGTTGGCATGCAGAAACCAGCGATCCAGCAACACGTGCCGGGTGAACCATTCGTTGCCCAGCAACATGCGGGCGAAAAAATTCCGCAGAGGTGCCGGCCCTCTTCCGGCTGATGCCGTTGATGCGCCAAAGCGCGTAACCAGCCGAGCCGAGTAAGCCAGCAACTGCCGACGACTATAGTCTTCCTGCGCTTCCAGGATGACAGCGGCAGCCATCAAACCCGACTCCACTGCCGGCCGTATCCCTTCGCCGCTCTGCGGGTAGGCGAGTCCAGCTGCATCGCCGACCAGCAGCATGCCGTCGTCGGTCTGCTTGCGCGCGGCGTGTCCATACAGCAGGTAGGCATGCCCATGGAAATCATTCGGGACGTCGTGCGGGATCCTGCCGCGCTGCTTGAGGAAGCCGCAGAAATATTCGAGATGCTCGGAAAGGCGATGGCTGCCTTCCCGGCCCAGCCCGATATTCAGATAATCGCCCTTCCGGAAGCACCAACCGTATCCCTTCAGGTCCCGGCAAAAATAAAGTTCAGGAATATCCCCCAGCACCTGGCATTCATGACGTTGTGGTTGGCTCATCTCGAATTCGAGCTCCTTGGCGGCAATTACCGGCTCGTCTGCTCCGAGTTTCGCCCCCATGAAACGGGCTACCGGACAGAAATGCCCGCCCGCACCGATGACCAAAGGCGCCGAGATGGATCCATTGGCGATCCAATTCCTGCCGTCTCTGTGCAAAGACTCCAGCGGCTTGCCCAGCAGCAAGCGAGCACCCGAACGTCGCAACAGATAGTCGTCGAATTCCCGGCGGCGTATGCCATAGCTGACTGTGTCCGGATAGTGGATCTCCAGTTCGCTGCCATCGATCACGCCGGTATGGAAGGCCTTGATCGGCTGCAGCACATTCTGCCTGGCATAATCCTCTGCTTCCAGTTGCAACTCCTCGACCACTGCCGGGGTGATCCATCCGGCGCAGACCTTGTCGCGCGGGAAGCTCGCCTTGTCCATCACGATCACATCCAAGCCATGCCGGCGCAACTGCCAGGCGCAACTTGAACCTGCCGGACCGCCACCGATGATCAGTACATCACAATTTTCCATCGGAATCTCCCAACTGCTTGCGCTGCGATTCGTACAGGTATTGCCGGGTCCATGGAATCAGGTTAAGGCTGGGACGCGCGAAGCTCACCTGGAACAATTGCATGCTTCCGGTCTTGAAGGCCATCAGGGATCCGGCGAGGTACAAGCGCCATGCCCGCACAAATTCCGGATCGAACATTTCCGTCACGCGATCGGCATTGGCTTCGTATCGCTGCAACCAGTGCTCCAGCGTTTTGGCATAGTGCAGCCGAAGATTTTCTACATCCAGCACCGAGAAATCGAAAGGCTCGAATATCTGCATCATTTGCGCCAGGCTCGGCGGGTGAGCGCCGGGAAAGATGTGGCGCTCGGTCCATGCATCCATCGGTCTCGGATAATTCAGGCCTATGCTATGGATCAGGCCGCGCCCGTTTTCCTTGAGGCTGCGGTCGATCACGGCACCCAGTTCCTGATAATGATCCGGCCCCACATGCTCGAGCATGCCGACCGAAACGAAAGCATCGAATTCGCCGCGCACGTTGCGATAGTCGTCCTCGATGAACTCAACCTTTCCGTCCAGACCTTCGGCGCGAGCGCGGTGCCGGGCATAAGCAATCTGCTCGCCGGATATGTTGTAGGCTGTCACTGTCACGCCGTAGTGCCTGGCCATGTGCAACGCCAGAGCCCCCCAGCCGCAGCCTGCCTCCACCACTGTTTCGCCCGGTTGCAAGCGCAGTTTGCGGCATACATGATCCAGCTTGGCGAACTGGGCATCTTCAAGGCTGGAACTCTGGCTGGGGAAATACGCACAGGTGTACACCATCCGATCATCCAGCCAGAGCTTGTAGAAATCGTTGCCGATATCATAGTGATGGTGGATATTGCTGCGTGCGCCTGAGAGACTGTTGCGCCGTGCGTCGTAGAATGGAGCCAGCCACTTTTTACCGTTCGCGCCTTGACGATATAGCGGCCAGACCCGGTACACTGC
>JBARHM010000348.1:0-14330 GCA_049799235.1 Gallionella sp. | reverse complement strand
GGGTGTGCCGGTATTAACCATGCAAGGCAGCAACTACATTTCGCACTTGGGCGAAAGCATCATGCAAAACGCGGGGTTACCCGATTGGATAGCTGCGGAAGAAGAGGACTATATCGACAAGGCGGTCGCTTTTAGCAGGAATATAAAGGGCTTGGCAAAATTACGCAGCAATTTGCGGGCCCAGGTATTAAATTCTCCGTTATTCGATGCCCCTCGTTTCGCACGTGATCTTGAGGATACCCTGTGGGGGATGTGGGAAATGCATCGGCACTAGCTATTACTAAAATAGATGCGGGTAGCATAAAATTCATAAATCGTGACTTGGAGATTACATTTCCTTATTAGTCTGCAACATTTGGAGCTTATATTTTTTTACATCTTCGTTAAATTCCTAGACAACTCACCATAATTTACGGCAAACTACGCAGGATGGAAAATATCCTGGTGCTGCATGGACCCAACCTGAATCTGCTCGGCAGCCGAGAACCAGAGGTGTACGGCCGTGTCACTTTAGATGAAATTAACGCTCGTTTGGCGAAAATAGCCCAAATGCATCATGCAAGCTTGTCTTGTTTCCAGAGCAACGCAGAAGCTCTCTTGGTCGAGCGCGTTCAGCAGGCAAGCAAAGATGGCACCGAGTTCATCATCATCAATCCCGCTGCATTCACTCACACCAGCGTGTCTTTGCGGGATGCACTGGCAGCGGTTGCCATACCCTTTATCGAGATACATCTTTCAAACGTGTTCGCGCGCGAGGCATTCCGCAAGGAATCATTCTTTTCCGATCTCGCCATCGGCGTGATCAGCGGTCTGGGCGCGACAGGTTATGAATTTGCCGTTCAATATGCTCTGAATTATAAAAACCAAGCTTAGGAGGTCACCATGGATTTACGCAAACTTAAGACGCTGATCGAGTTGGTGGAAAGCTCCGGCATTGCCGAACTGGAAATCAGCGAAGGTGAGGAGCGCGTGCGCATCACCCGCACTGCCGCATCTGCACAGCAGGTTTATGCACCCGCCCCGCAACAACCCGTCATTACTGTCGCTCCGCAAGCTGCAGTACCGGCAGCTGAACCGGCCAAGCCTGCAGTTGCAGAAGGCCATGTGGTGAAATCTCCGATGGTCGGCACATTCTATCGTTCGGCTTCGCCCGGTTCGAAGCCTTTCGTGGATGTTGGCCAGTCCGTGAATAGTGGCGAAACCTTGTGCATCATCGAGGCGATGAAATTACTCAACGAGATCGAGGCCGACCAGAGCGGTGTAATCAAAGCCATTCTTGTGGAAAACGGTCAGCCTGTCGAGTTCGGTCAACCTCTATTCGTCATTGGGTGATGCCATGTTTAAATCATTTACCAGAACTTCGCCCGTTTCGGTGCAGGCTAACGCAAGTAGAGCGAGCGTTAAGCAGCTAAGCTGCGGCCGCAATCAAAACGGTCAGCCTGTTGAGTTTGGCCAGCCATTATTTGTCATCGGTTAACCGCTTATTTACGCCATGCATAACTACTGCACCGCGCAGCTGACATGACTTTGGGAATCAAAGGCGCGAATCGTCTAGCCAAGCCCAAGCTCGGAGCCAACACTATGTTTGAAAAAATCCTGATCGCCAATCGTGGTGAGATCGCCCTCCGTATACAGCGCGCCTGTCGCGAGCTGGGCATAAAAACCGTCGTGGTGCATTCCGAAGCGGATGCCGATGCCAAGTATGTAAAGTTGGCAGACGAATCTGTCTGTATCGGACCCGCTCCTTCATCGCAAAGCTATCTGAGCATTCCTGCCATCATCAGCGCGGCCGAGGTAACGGATGCGCAAGCCATACATCCCGGTTATGGCTTTCTTTCCGAAAATGCGGATTTTTCCGAACGCGTCGAGAAATGCGGATTCGTGTTCATCGGCCCGCGCGCAGAGACTATCCGATTGATGGGCGACAAGGTCAGCGCCAAGAATGCCATGAAGAAAGCAGGTGTACCCTGTGTGCCGGGAGTTGATGGAGCGCTTTCGGATAACCCTGCGGAAATCATCAAGATTGCGCGCAGTATCGGCTATCCGGTCATTATCAAGGCTTCAGGTGGTGGTGGTGGCCGTGGTATGCGTGTGGTGCATACCGAGGCGGCGCTGCTAAACGCGGTAACGATGACCAAGACGGAGGCGCAGGCTGCGTTCAACAATCCCATGGTGTACATGGAGAAATTTCTGGAAAATCCGCGTCACATCGAGATCCAGGTGCTGGCCGACCAGCATGGCAACGCGGTGTATCTGGGGGAGCGTGATTGTTCCATGCAGCGCCGCCACCAGAAGATATTGGAAGAAGCGCCGGCGCCGCTGCTCGATTCAAAAATGCGTGACAAGGTCGGCGAACGCTGTGCTGCGGCCTGTCGCAAGATCGGGTATCGTGGTGCAGGCACGTTTGAGTTCCTTTACGAGAACGGCGAGTTCTTTTTTATCGAAATGAACACGCGCGTCCAGGTGGAGCATCCGGTCACGGAAATGATCACTGGTATCGATATCGTGCGCCAGCAAATACTCATCGCCGCTGGGGAAAAGCTTCCATTCAAGCAACGCGATATCAAGTTCCGCGGCCATGCAATCGAATGCCGCATCAATGCCGAGCATCCCTACAAGTTCACCCCGTCCCCTGGACGCATCACCACATGGCATCCGCCCGGCGGCCCGGGCATACGCGTGGATTCTCACGTCTATGCCAATTATCTCGTGCCGCCGCATTACGATTCGATGATCGGCAAGATCATTTCCTACGGCGACACCCGCGAACAGGCCATGGCTCGGATGCGCACAGCATTGTCGGAAATGGCGGTAGACGGTATCGAAACTAATATCGCACTGCATCGCGAATTGTTACAGGATGCCGCTTTCATACGCGGCGGCGCCAGCATACATTACTTGGAAGAGCGTTTGGCCGAACGCACCAAGGGCAAATAATTCCAATCCCATTTCATCGGTGAAACTGCGTTGGCTTCCTGATATGACTACTGGTGAAACGACTAGCCATCCCACTGATATAACAACTAGCCATTCCACTAGGATGTCAAAAGACGGCATCCAAGTGGCTGGTTATAAGCAACCAGAAGACGGTTGCCAAGTGGTTGGTTATAGCCATTCGACTAGGCTATCCAAAGACGATAGCCAAGTCGCTGGTTATGGTCGTGCAACGGCGACACGTTACTGGCGAAGCCAGCCGATTGCGGGAGCCGTTGCTTGGTCGCCCTTCCCGTACCGGAAGCTGCGCTCACCGTGTCCGGGCGACAATTGCACTGCCAGCGTCGTTCGCTTTGCGTCGCGGTCGATGCGTAGCATCGGGAACCGCACGGCATACCCCTTGCGGGTGCGTCGCCGCCTTGTCTGACCTTCGAAATGGAATTGGAATAGATGTCCTGGCTTTCTCTTGTTGTTGAAACCGATGCCGAGCACGCAGAAATGTTAAGTGACGCTTTGCTTGAACTAGGCGCGTTGTCGGTGGACTTATTGGATGCCGATGCCGACACGCCGGATGAGCAGGCGATATTCGGCGAGCCGGGCGAACATCCTCCAGGGGTATGGCAACATAACCGGGTCAGCGCACTGTTCGAAGAAAATCAGGATGTCAGCGAGATCTTGCGCTGTGCGTCCGGTAGCATCGGCCTGACACGACTCCCGGATTATCGCATCGAAGCACTGGCCGACAATGACTGGGTACGGCTCACCCAATCACAGTTTGAACCGATACAGATATCAACACGGCTGTGGATAGTACCGACCTGGCATATTCCCAGCGACCCCGATGCCATCAATATAAGGCTTGACCCGGGTTTGGCATTTGGCACTGGCAGTCATCCGACGACGCGACTGTGTTTGCGCTGGCTGGATGACCGCCTGAAAGGCGGCGAAACCATACTGGATTATGGCTGTGGCTCGGGTATCCTCGCCATCGCCGCGGTCAAGCTGGGGGCTGCTAGTGCGACCGGTGTTGATGTAGACTCGCAGGCAATACGGGCCAGCCGCGATAACGCTATTGCAAACCAGGTCACCGATATCCGATTTCATCTGTCCGGCGATGCGCCGTCTGGCATATATGATCTGGTGGTGGCGAACATTCTGACCAATCCTCTGCGCATGCTCGCCCCATTATTGGCGAATGCAACCCGACGCGGAGGACGTATCGTTTTGTCGGGGATACTTGAGAAGCAGGCACAAGAGTTGATGAAGATATACCAACAATGGTTCGATCTGGACTCCCCGATATTCGAGGAGGGTTGGTCGTGCCTGTCAGGACGCAGGCGATAGGATGAGTGGAACGACACTCTGCCCTCACTGCGGCACCCGTTTCAAGATCGCCAAGGAGCAATTGGAAGCACACCACGGCATGGTGCGCTGCGGGAATTGCCAGCAGGCTTTCGATCCGCGCCCCAATTTCGCCCCCGAGGAAATAGACACGCAACTCGAGTTGCCGATATTGGACGATTTCGATACACAATCCGAACATCCTGACCTTGAAATACCCGGGTCAGCTGCGCCGGGTTCTGCGGCTGCAACAGATCAGCCGCCAGTTTCGCCGGCCGGCCAGGATGTATTAATCCCGGAAGCATACGAGGTGGAATTCCTGGCCAAGCCCAGCTCCCGGCTTTGGGCGGTCGCAGCGTTTCCTTTGGTGCTGCTATCGCTCGCACAGGCTGTGTACCTGTTTCGTGTAGAACTCGCCGCACGTATGCCCGACCTGAAACCCGGGCTGATGCGTATTTGCCAGATTCTGAAGTGCAGCGTGCCATTGCCGCAAAAAGCCAGCCTGATGAGTATTGAGTCATCAGAACTCAAAGATGACGCCGCGCATAGAAACCAGATCATACTGATTGCCCTGTTGCGTAACCGTGCAACATACACGCAAGCTTTCCCCGATCTTGAGCTTACGCTCACCGACATTCAGGACAATGCGCTGGCGCGAAGAATTCTCAAACCTGAGGACTATCTGCCAACATCGCAAAACGTATCTGCCGGTTTTCCGGCTAACCAGGAACTCGACATCAAGCTGCGTCTCGACAGTACAGATCTCAAGCCGGTGGGCTATCGCCTGGTATTGTTATACCCAGGCTACAAGTCCATTTGGCCGTTTATTACTGCTGAGTAGTCTTGTGATACGCTTCTGCCCAAGCGGCTGTTACTAACACACCATTGTTCAGTCGATAAGTGATCACAGGATCAAACGCCCTTCAAATACGATCAACCAGCGGCTTTGCGCGAGTAGCCTGATTAGGCGCGATGGTGGAACGCATTTGAACAGAACGATGAATTCTACCTTCGTTTGTCTTGTACAGCACTTTCCGGTATATTTCGCTCCGCCGTTCAGACCAATGGGAGAGCGTGTCGACCAGTAAGCCGCATAAGCTGGGACACCGCCGAAGGCGTAACACCCGCAACCGCTCAGGCTAAAAGAACCATTGACACAGGCGAATCTGGAGAGCGTCGGCTATGCCGGCCACCGAAGGGGCACGCAACGCAAGTTGTAATCTCTCAGGTAACGAGGACAGATGGGGCGCAGCTCTAGGGAATTCCCGCCAACCTGCTGCGCGGTTGATCTGTTTTGTAGCGTGCTCGCTCGCCACTGGCCTATATCACCAGATATGTCTCGTGTCTCGCTTCGCGGCTACTTGCATCTCAAACCGCCCGTTACGGTTATCGGAAATCCCCCACCGTTGATAATTGGGGATGCAATGACTCTAAAACAAACACCATTAAATGCAGCACACCGCGCAATGGGCGCAAAGATGGTCGATTTCGGCGGATGGGACATGCCGGTGAACTACGGTTCCCAGATCGATGAACACCATCAGGTACGCAACGACTGTGGCATGTTCGACGTCTCGCACATGCGCGTGGTGGACATGAAGGGCAACGGCATCCGGGCATTTTTACGCTTTCTGCTGGCGAACAATGTGGACAAGCTGACACAGCCGGGCAAGGCGCTGTATTCCTGCATGCTGCTCGATAACGGCGGAGTGATAGACGACCTGATCGTTTATTTCATGAGCGAGGAATGGTTCCGCATTGTCGTTAATGCAGGCACTGCGGACAAGGACATCGCCTGGATGAAACAGCAAGCCGCCAAACACGCTCCTCGATTGGCTATCGCCGACCATCCGGAGCTGGCAATGATCGCGGTACAGGGTCCTAACGCCAGAGCAAGAGTCTGGGATGCACTGCCAGGGAGCAAGGAATTGACCGAACGTCTGGCTCCGTTCAATGCGGTCGAGATGGGCGCGATGTTCATCGCGCGCACCGGCTACACCGGTGAAGACGGTCTTGAAGTGATGATTCCCGGCAAAGCCGCTCCTTTCTTTTGGGCAACCCTTGCTGAAAAAGGTGTGAAACCTATCGGTCTCGGCGCGCGTGATACGCTGCGCCTCGAGGCAGGCATGAATCTGTACGGGCAGGACATGGACGAAACTATCAATCCGCTGGAAGCCGGGCTGGCGTGGACGGTGGATTTGAAAAGCGACCGCGATTTCATCGGCAAGGCTGCCCTGCTGGCCAAGCCGCCCACCCGCAAACTGGTGGGTCTGGTGCTGCTCGATCGTGGTGTGTTGCGCGGCCACCAACGAGTAGATACTGCACATGGAACAGGTGAAATCACCAGCGGCAGTTTTTCGCCGACGCTGGAGAAATCCATTGCGCTGGCGCGTGTACCCAAGGAAGTGCAGATCGGCGACATGGTGCAGGTCGCGATACGCGATAAAATGCTCGCGGCAGAAGTGGTGAAATATCCGTTCGCACGGAACGGTAAGGGCTTAATTTAATTTTTTCGAGGATATGATCATGAGCAACCCCGGCAATTTGAAGTACACCGCATCCCATGAATGGGTCAAGAACGAAGCAGACGGCACCCTCAGTGTGGGCATTACCCAGCATGCCCAGGAACTGTTGGGCGACATGGTGTTCGTCGAGAGTCCGATGGTTGGCCGTAAACTCAAAGCCAAGGAAGAATGCGCGGTCGTGGAATCAGTAAAGGCTGCAGCCGACATCTATGCGCCGGTTAATGGTGCTGTCACTGAGGTGAACAGCAAATTGGACAGCTCGCCGGAATCGATCAATTCCGACCCATATGGTTCCTGGATTTTCAAAATGAAACCGGATAATGCTGCGGAAGTTGCCGCGCTGATGGATGCCAAAGCCTATCAGGCTGTAGTCGATAGTGAAGCACATTGAAACCAGAGAAGGGACAAGGGCGAAGGGGAAATGGGAAACCCCCAGCGCGAGAATGCCCCACCCTTCTCCCTTCCCTCTTCCCCCTTCTCAAGAGTTTTTGAAAATGATAAAAACTGACCAATTCGTACACCGCCACAACGGCCCTTCTGAGCATGAAGTTCAGGCCATGCTGAACAAGATCAATGCGCCTACGCTGGATGCATTGATAGACCAAACCATCCCATCGGCCATTCGTCTGAAACAGCCGCTGAATTTGCCGGAAGGCATGTCCGAGTATGCCTACCACCAGCATTTGCGCGATGTCGCGGCGAAGAACCAGTTGTACAAGAGTTATATCGGCCTGGGTTATTACGACACCATCTTGCCACCAGTGATCCAGCGCAATATTCTGGAAAATCCCGGCTGGTACACTGCCTACACGCCCTATCAGGCAGAGATCGCACAAGGACGCCTCGAAGCATTGCTGAATTTCCAGACCATGGTGATGGATCTCACCGGCATGGAGATTGCCAACGCATCTTTGCTGGATGAAGCCACGGCAGCAGCCGAGGCAATGACCATGTTGCATGGCCTGCGTTCACACGAGGCGGTGGAGCAGGGCAGGGACAGCTTCTTCGTCTCGCACGAGTGCTACCCGCAAACCATCGAATTATTAAAGACTCGAGCCAACCCTCTGGGCATCAAACTGGTCATCGGCGATTTCAAGACTGTCACATTGAACGAAACCCTCTACGGCGCGTTGTTGCAATATCCGACAGCCGACGGCACAGTGCATCACTATGCCGACTTCGTCACCCGGGCCAAAACACACGGCATGACCATCGCAGTGGCGGCAGACATTCTCAGCCTGATGCTGCTCACGCCACCGGGCGAATGGGGTGCAGATGTGGTGGTCGGCTCCACGCAGCGTTTCGGTGTTCCGATCGGATACGGCGGACCCCATGCTGCTTACTTCGCCTGCCACGACGCCCACAAGCGCTCGATGCCGGGGCGCATCATCGGCGTGTCGATCGATGCCGATGGCGACCCGGCTCTGCGCATGGCTCTGCAAACCCGCGAGCAACACATCCGCCGCGAGAAGGCCACCTCCAACATTTGCACCGCACAAGCGCTGCTGGCGATCATGGCCAGCATGTATGCGGTGTTTCACGGCGCAGACGGATTGCGCGGCATCGCGCAGGCAATACATTTATCCGCGGTCACGCTGGCGAGCGAATTAAAGAAGCTCGGCTATACCGTTACCGGAGAAATGTTCTTCGACACGGTCAAGCTCACCCATACCGACAACGTCAAAATCCACGCACTGGCAGAAGCCGCGCGCATCAATTTCCGCTATACCGATGATGGGCTGACGATCGCGCTGGATCAGACCACCGATGCAGATTCAGTAAATGCAATACTGCGTGTATTTGCCCTTGCAGCAGACAAACCCGCCCCGGTCGTCACGCAAGCGCAGGTCCTTTCCCAGGCGATCCGCGTGAAGACCAGACAATCTGCAATCCTGAGCCATCCGGTGTTCAATACCTATCACTCCGAATCGGAGATGATGCGCTACATCAAGCGGCTGGAGAACAAGGACCTGTCCCTGACCCACTCGATGATATCGCTGGGTTCATGCACGATGAAACTGAATGCGGCTTCGGAGCTGCTTGCTCTGACATGGCCGGAATTCGCCAATCTGCATCCTTTTGTTCCGGTGGAGCAAGCAGAGGGCTATCAGGAAATCATCGCCAGCCTGGATGCCGCACTTTCGGAAATCACCGGCTTCGCAAAGATGAGCTTCCAACCCAACAGCGGGGCACAGGGCGAGTATGCCGGCCTGCTGGTGATACAGGCATATCACCGCTCGCGCGGCGAAGGGCAGCGCAATGTGGCATTGATTCCCGCCTCGGCACACGGAACCAACCCGGCAAGTGCGGCGATGTGCGGCATGAAGATCGTGGTGGTGAAATGCGACAAGCAGGGCAATATCGACATCGGCGATTTGCGCGAAAAGGCAAAGCAGCACCGGGACGATCTGTGCTGCCTGATGGTTACCTATCCCAGCACACATGGCGTCTATGAAGAAGGCATCAAGGACATCACCCGCATCATTCACGAGAACGGCGGCCAGGTATACATGGACGGCGCGAACATGAATGCGCAGGTCGGCTTGACCAGCCCCGGCAACATCGGCGCCGATGTATGCCACCTGAATCTGCACAAGACCTTTGCGATACCGCACGGCGGCGGCGGCCCCGGCATGGGACCCATCGGCGTAGCGGCGCATCTCGCTCCATTCCTGCCCAAACATCCCTTGGTCAAGACAGGCGGCGCGCAAGGTATCCATGCCGTGTCTGCAGCACCCTACGGCAGTGCGCTGATCCTGCTGATCTCCTACGGATATATCAAGATGATGGGTGGCGCGGGACTCACCGAAGCGACGCGCATAGCGATACTGAATGCCAACTACATCAAGGAATCGTTAAAGGATCACTTCCCGACCTTGTACAGCGGCGCAAACAATCGCTGTGCACACGAGATGATCCTGGCCTGTGCAGACTTCAAACGCGATGCCGGCATCGAAGTTGCCGACATAGCCAAACGGCTGATGGATTACGGTTTCCACGCACCCACTACCTCGTTCCCGGTGGTGGACACACTGATGGTCGAACCTACCGAGAGCGAATCCAAGGCAGAGCTGGATCGCTTCTGCGCCGCAATGATCTCGATACGGGGCGAGATCGACGAGATCATCTCGGGTAAAGCCGACAAGAAGGACAACGTCATCAAATATGCGCCGCATACTTCCAAGGCAGTGGTAAGCAGCGACTGGAATCGCAGCTATTCTCGTGAAAGGGCGGCCTTCCCTTTGCCTTGGGTGCGCGATAATAAATTCTGGCCGAGTGTCGCGAGGGTAGATAATGTGTATGGCGACAAGCATCTGATATGCGCCTGCCCACCTATCGAGTCTTATGCAGATTCCTGAAGCAGTAAGTTTATTGTGGAAGAGCCCAACAAGCACCGACCCGGTTTGACCCATGCCTGGCGTGCCACGGGTAGAGCACTGCAAGGTTTGCGCGCTGCGTGGCAGCACGAAGATGCATTTCGACAGGAAATAATTATTGCAGCTATTGCAATACCAGTCGCGTTGCTGCTGCCAGCAAGCACCCTCGGAAAAGCCTTGATGATCGCAAGTATCCTCTTGGTGCTGATCGTCGAACTGCTCAATTCAGCACTTGAAACCGCTGTAGACCACACCTCGATGGAACGCCATCCGCTTGCAAAACGAGCGAAGGACATCGCAAGTGCTGCGGTATTTTTGAGTATCGTGAATGCGCTGATGGTATGGGGACTGGCGCTGTTCTGGAGAGGGTGACACCATCAATTTGATGCGACGCAGTTATCGTTTTAATGCGAATCTGGATTACAGCCAATTGATCTCTTGTGCAGTCTTGCTGCCTATCAATGCGTCACTAAGGCTTTCCGGTGTCACTGCCTCGTTCTTTGACACTGGCGTGCGTCCCGCCATGATTTCTGCGTTCTGTTGCGGCAACAGCGGTTCAAGTTCGGGATTGGCGTAGCCATCGGGAAACAGCGGCTGATTGGTGGCAGGATCGTACTTGTCGGTGGCACCCAGCGTGTGCAGGAATTCGTGGGCAATCACCACATTGTTCTGTTTCGCCATGTCGTACGAAGCGAAACTGCTGACACGCCCGATCAGGCCTTTCTGCAAACCGGTAGAATGCGCCAGCCGCTTGCTCAGTGTCGGATCGAAATACAGCAGGAACATCTTCACCTGCGGACCGGGACCTTTCGTGTCAGCGTTGAGATAGGCCCACCAGCGCATCTTCAAACTCCAGGCTATCACCTCCAGCGCACTGCCGTCGCGCGGCGGCACAGGTGGTTGCTCAGCTATCGTTCCACCCAGCCGTATCTCTATGGATGCATTTTCTGACCGGCCATAACGTTGCGCCTCGTCACGCATAAAAGTCTCTATGGGCTTGAAATCCTCCACTGTCAGGCTGCGCAGATATTCCGCAGCAACCGGACTTCCATCGCCGTTGATCAGATAGATGTTGACCGGCAGGGCGTATTTCCATTCCACCGATTGGGTTCTGGCTCGCCATGCCCCTAATGCGACACCGGTGAAGATCATCAACAGAATGAAGATGCGCAAGACTTTAAACATGGTTGCTATGCTGCCGGCAATATTGGCCGTAAATCGGGCGCTCGGCTTCGCTTACTGAGAGGCATAGAGGATATTTGACCGGGAGCGTATTGATGTGAATATTTGCAGGATCAGCTATTTGAATAACGAATCTCCAGGTCCTGTAATGTTGAAGGCCTGCCAAAATACCAGCCTTGCCCGTAGTCACATCCCATTTCCATAAGTATTGCTCTCACCTCTGCATTTTCGACGCCTTCAGCGACCACGTCCATTTCCAGCGAATGGGCCAGAGTGATCGAGGAACGCACGATCTCCGCGTTATGCGCGGAATCCAAAATTGGCGCAATGAACACGCGATCGATCTTGAGCGTGCCGATGGGATACCTTTGCAGATGCCCTAATCCTGAATAGCCGGTGCCATAGTCATCCAGCGCAAGACTGCTACCCAATTCGATCAGACGTTTGAAAATTTGCTGCGCGATATCAGGGTGGGAAACCATGGCCGTTTCCGTAAGCTCCAGCTTGATCTCTGCAGGGTCCATGGCATGATTCGACAGGATGGATTTCACATCTTCAACCAGCGTCTCGTTGATCAATTGGGAAGCCGACAGATTGACGCTGACAAAAGGCTCTTCATATTCGGTAAATCGTTTCAGCATCGGCCAGTCCCTGCAAGCGCGCTCCAGCGTCCAAAGTCCGATTTCTCGTATCTGCCCGGTCTGTTCGGCGATCCATAGGAAATCCATCGGCGGCATCAGCCCATCTATCGGGTGATTCCACCGTATCAACGCTTCAAAACCGACAATACGTCCGTCGGAAAGATTACAAATGGGCTGGTAATGAAGCTGGAATTCGTCGTGTGTCAATGCACGGCTCATGCCGTGCACGAGCGATATTTTCTGGGTAACCTCACCCTTCAATACGCTGCGACGATTGGCATATGCTGTCGGTATTTCGGCAGTGGTTGCCGGGTCGACGGTGTTCCCCCTGTAACTTCTGAAGCGATCCAGGATGATCAGCAAAAAATGTCGCAATATCGGGTCGCTTTTATCCAGCAGGTATTCCACCAGCTCGCGGGTGATCGGAATCAGCACGGTTCTTTCCGCCGCTCTTACCGTTGCTGTACGTGGCCGGAAGTCGATCAGCGATACCTCCCCGAACATCTCGCCCTTGCCCATCAAACCGAGACGGCATTCCTTGCCCTGATCCATGATGAATATTTCCACTGCCCCGTCTTCGATCAGATAGGCACAACCACCCTCGTCCCCGTCCTGAAAGATCTGCTGGCCGCCGTCATAAATCACGCGGTTCAGTTCATTGAGCATGCTTTATCCTCCTGCAGCTATAAGACAAGAAACTCATTGCGATTCTACATGATACTGAGTCTGCGCCAGCACTTCAGGTATGGATTTGGTGTGGAAATGCCCGCTTCGATGACCACTATCGCGGTTCGTTTGTCTTTCCGAACTGCAAAAGCATCCTCATCCCGTGCAACAACATGACGGACAACGTGTATATCGTCAGCCAAGGGTCGAGCAAATAATCCCAGAGATTGCCGGATTCATACCAGCCTGTTGCCCAGGCCAGGATAGCCCATGAGATGCATGATGCGATCAAATGTTGCTTCCGGAACCATGCTGCGAGTGCAGTCAGCAGCAGCGCAACGACGAATTGCGGATCACCGTAACCAAGGCGATACGCATCAAATGCGGATAACCCCAGGGACAACGGATATAACGGCAGCGCAACCAGTGCTACCAATGTCAGCAGCGCACGCCGGCTGTTGGCGTCATTGCTGCCGCAAGCGAAGCCGGGTCCTGGCAGCGCGCACCCTATCAACATCAGCGTGGTGATGCTCAGGTCCCCGGTCACGCCGCGCAGATAGGCGGCAACCGATAGCCCGCTGAATGGGATCAACATCAATGCAAACACGGTGCCCTGCAGCACGGCAAGCCTTGATCTGGAAAGTCGCTCTATTCCGGGCAACAGCAGCACCGCTGCCGCACCCGCACTGGCAACACTTGCCAGCCCGGAAATGTCAGTGAAGTTGGGCATTGTTCGATTTTTGCAATTGCTTATCCAGCCACGCTTGAGTGAACCGTACATGTTTGATGAAACTTCTGTTCCAGGTGTACACCAGGTGGAAGTCACCGTTATGCGCCTGTATCAGGTAAGGATAGGAGAATTCGAAGCCGCAGCCTTGCGCATCACATTTGCTTCGCTGGGCGGATCTCGCATAGTCAGCCGCATTCGTGATGCCATCATCAGTATTGCTTGCCAACTTGGCAGCGACTTGCGCATAGTGCGCCTGATCGGCGGACTGGCCACGCTGATCTTCAAGCTGGTAAACAGTTTTCCAGGTTCTTCCACCATCTGGTGAAATCACCAATGACAGCGCATCGCGGCCTTGCTCGGTGTCATTCAGCGCCAACAGGATGTGTCCTGCCGGCAGCACCACCCCCGAGATCGCCGCATCGGGATTGGACAAGGCAGTCCTGGACGGCGCACTCCAATGCCGTCCGGCATCGCCCGTTGCAGTTGCGATCACGCGTTTGGGACTGGCGCCGGCATCACGCATCAGCGCCAATGCCTGCTGCGGACTCCTGATCAGCACTACAGGCTGCAGGCTGTAATTTCCTGAGCTGAGCCTGGTTTTGTCGATGATGGTCCCGTTGCTAGAGATTCGAAGCAGTTCGCCGAATTTTCCGATGAACTCGTGATACACCGGCAGCCCGATGCTGCCATCATCGTAGTTGAACGGTGTACCCTTGACCAGTGTGCTGATATTCAGGAACGGAGAAGTGATCAGCCGGCGCGCGGAACTCCAGCTTGAGCCATCATCCGTCGAGGTGATCGCCGTGATCGAACTGCCCGCCCAGCCGCCCAGCGACACGGTCACGTAGAACAGCCAAAGTGTCCCGTCGGTCGCGCGATGCGCCACCGGATTGCCCAGTTTCTTAACGTAGCGCAACAGCGAGCGCTGCGTGTC
>JBARHM010000347.1:0-8968 GCA_049799235.1 Gallionella sp. | reverse complement strand
AGCAAAGCTGCAGGGATTGACCGAGTTGCCGGACCTGCATGTGCTGAGCACCCTGACCCAGTGCGGGCTGTTCTTCAAGTATCTGTGGTTGTGGCTGGTGCCGAACCCGGCCTGGATGTCGGTGGATATGCGCGAGCCGTTCGCCACGTCATTGCTTGGCTGGCATACGCTGGGGCTGGTCGGGTTCCTGGGTTATTTCTGCGGCGCGGTGTGGCTGCTGCTCAAACGGGGAAGCAGGGGATTGTTGGGGTTTGCGCTGTTGTTTCCATGGATATTGTTCCTGACCGAATTTTCCATCGTGCGCATCCAGGAGCCTTTTGTGCTGTATCGCAGCTATCTGTGGATGCCGGGACTGTTCGCGGCACTTCCGGTAGTGTTCGGATGGCTTGCTCCCAAAAAGGCCTATTTCGTGCTGGGCCTGGCCGGTGTGCTGTTGGTGCCGCTGACGCTGAACCGGATCGACAGCTTTTCCAGCGCCTTGAAACTGTGGGACGATGTTGAGAAGCTTATACGGGGTAAGCCCAATGTGACTGCTGCAGACCGCATTTACTACAATCGTGGTACAGAGTTGGGAAAACTTCAGCGTTACGAAGAGGCTATAGCTGACTTTACAAAATCAATAGCTGCATACCCGGGTTATGATTTCGTGTACGGCGACCGCGCGACGGCCTATTACCTGTTGGGGAAATATGAACATGCGCTGCGGGATTATGATAAAGCCATCGAGCTCAACCCCGACAATCCAAAGTCATATTATGGCCGTTCCCTCACACACCGTGCCCTCGGAAACCTCGCAGCGGCACAGGAGGATATCAGGAAAAGCTGTGCGCTGGGGTTGTGCCCTTAGATCCTTGTTGCCCATGCTGCTAGTAATCCCTTCTGGATGCTCGCGCCATATACCAAGATCATATGGCGCCTATTTCTTGTAAGCCTCCTTGTTCTCATCCTTGTTCGGATCATATTTGCCTAGCATATCTTTGGTGGTATGGCCCTCGGTAGGGCCAAGGGCGATAGGCCGGTATACATCCACCTTCTGGAAAAACTGATCGACAAAGTATATCCTTCCATCGTCGTCAACCGCTATCCCGGCAGGGAGCATGTTATGAGTCGGCCCCGCCTTGGCGTTGCGGACGCCTACCGCCAGTAACAGCTCTCCTTTGGGATTGAATATCTGGAAATTGCCAAAAGCGGCATCAGTCACATAGATATTGCCATCCTTGTCCAAGGCTATTTCCTTTGGGCGGGAGAATTGACCGCTCATTCGACCGATGGAACCGAACTTCATGATGAACTTGCCGTCAGGACTGAATTTCTCGACGCGGAAATTGCCGCTATCCACTACATACAGCGAACCTTCCGTGTCGACCACAACATCTCGCGGGAGGTTAACCTCGCCGTCCTTGTCGCCGCGTTTTCCGATTTCGGATAGTTTTTCGCCGGTTTTTCCATCATATACCAATATCCTGTGGGTTTCGTAACTGCTGCCGCCGATGTCCACCGCATATACTCGGCTACCATCGGGACTGACACCGATCCCCGCCGGGCGATTGATATCCTTGGGGTCTGCGAATTTGCGCAGAAATTTACCATCCCTGTCGTAAACAAAGATTTCTTTTGCAAGCCCGTCAAGAACAAAGACGTTGCCATCCTTGTCGACATCAATACCGAGCGGTCTGCCCAATTGGCCGGGATCTTCCTCGCCGAAAGAGAAGAATTTTTTCTCGGGGATATCAAATACCATCACATAGCGGCGTCCGGTATCTCCAACGAAGACCCGCCCTTTATGGACCGCTACGCTATAAGGCTTGCCAAGCGCTTCACCCCTTTTTTTCTCTCCGGTAAGCATGCGCCTGAGTGCATCATCTTCTGCATCGGGAACCACATCGAGTTGGGAACGAATGGTGCGCTCATAGATGAATCTGGGCTGTTCTGGCGGGGGCGGGAAGAGCATCAGGTCTTTTAATGATTGTGGCATCGACTTCGGTTCGGGTACTGTTTCACAGCCGCCAATGGCTAGAACGAAAGCCATGATGATGATTATCTGGTATTGCTTGGTCATGATCATTTCCAGGTTAGGTTTTATATCGCAAGCAAGGATACACCAAAGAGAATTTCGCGCGCAACCACATGCGAGTCTATAACAATAATCATGGTTAACAGGATTTGCTGCAAGATAGATTAGTGTGATAATATTTTTTTGATGTCACCTATCATAGCGAGCGCATCCAGCGCAGCTGAATAAATCCTGTCGAATCAAGCGAGGCCATATGTTTATGTATCCATCTCCATCCTTGTTGCAAGCTAACCGGAATACCTATCATGCAATCACTGAAAAAACCATGAAAACGGGCCGGATCAGCTTGTTTATGCACGCACTGCCCTGTGCAGCCGTGCTACTGTTGTGCGGATGGAATGCTGCAATGGCCGGCGAGCGCGGAACGAAGTCCGATAATGTGACTCGTCCGGCCGCACAGATATACCATAATTTCTGTTCGGTATGTCACGGTGACAAAGGAGACGGTCAAAGCCGTGCCAGGGGCAGTTTTGCAGTACCGCCGCGGAATTACACCAGCCCGGAATCTGTTATCGAATTGACCCGCGAACGCATGATCCATTCGGTCACCTACGGGCGTCCCGGTACTGCAATGATCTCCTGGAAAACCGAACTTACCGATAAGGAAATCGAGGGGGTGGTGGATTACATCCGCACGAAATTCATGCGGCTGGACAAAAATGCTGCCGCGATCGTTAAGCCAAGCGCCAAGCTGCTGGCTAGCCGCGGCGGCGTGCTGTACATGCAGGCCTGCGCGATGTGTCATGGAGAATCCGGCAAGCGCGAGATAGCAGGTAGAATGCAGCCGCCACCTACTGATTTTACCTCGCCGAAGAGTGCCACGCAGTTGACTCGCAAGCGCATGATCGCTTCGATCACCAACGGCCGGCCGGGCACCTTGATGAAGGGTTACGGTAGCGAATACAGCAAGGATGACGTTGAAGCCCTGGCGGACTTTATCCGCGAGGCTTTTATGTCCAGTGCCAAGCCGAAGAAATAAATCATGAAGCAAATTGCGATCATTGCTTTGATGTCTGCATTGGCGTATGCGTCTTCGATGGCCTTGGCAGAGACCAACCCGAAATTTGCTACTGTGAATCCCGTCGTTGAAGCACCGAAGCCGGCTGCCGCGGACATGTCGTTGCCGATGCCCAAGGGGCTCAAGGGTGACCCGGTCAAGGGACGCGACTTCTACATGCAGAACTGTTACACGTGCCACGGGGTGACCGGAGCCGGTGACGGCCCGCGTGCTTACTTCATCAATCCCATGCCGCGCGATTTTTTGCTTGAGGCATCGCGGCAATACCTGAATCGTCCCGCCTTGTTCGAGGCTATCACCAATGGCCGCGTACGTAGTGAAATGCCGTCGTGGGGCAAGGTGCTGAACGAACAGGAAATCGCCAATGTCGCCGAATATGTGTTTCAGAGCTTCATCATTGCCGGCAAGAAGGGAACGGGAAGCAAGGATAAATGAGAACCGTCGCCCTGCTGATTGCAGTGACGGCAATATTCAGCGGCTGTTTCGAATCGTCTTCGCAACTTCCCGGGGAAACCGGGCTTGCGGCTAAGCAGCAGGCCGTTGTTCCCAGTGTGGTAGCATCCACAGCGCAGATTGAACTGGGCAGGCGCATCTACAATTTCCGCTGCTATTATTGCCACGGTTATTCCGGGGATGCCCGCACGCTGGCAGCCACTCTTGTTACCCCCAAACCTGCAGATTTCACCAGCATGTCGCCTAATGTCCTGGGACGGAAGCGCATGCTGCAATCCATCCGTTCCGGCAGACCGGGTACGGCCATGATGAGTTTCTCCAGCATTCTCAAACCGGACGAGATCGAAGCGGTTGCGGATTTCATACGGCAGGAATTCATGACCGCGAAGCGCGAGAACACGCGCTATCATACCGAAGCGAATGGCTGGTTCAATCACCAGCGCTATGCGGCGGCTTTCCCTTTTAGCCGTGGCGAGATTCCGCTGGACACACCCTGGGAACAGCTGACACCGCAGCAGGCCGAAGGCAAGAGACTGTTCATGACCAGTTGCGTGAGCTGCCACGACCACGGCCGGACCAACAACCCTGAAGTGATTTGGGAAGCGCGACCCGTGTCCTATCCCCGCAACCAGTATTCGCCCGGGGATCACTCCCAGCCAGAGGCATACGGCACCACAGTTCGCAGTGACAAATCCACGCTTGACGCGATGACCAGCGCCAGCCCGTATCTGCTGCATGATCGAGCGCCCGTGCTTGCCGGCTTGTCTGCAACGGAACGCCGTGGCGAGAAGCTGTTTCTGCAGAATTGCGCTTTCTGCCATGCGGCCGACGGAACGGCTCGAAACTGGATAGGCAGCTTCATGGAACCTCACCCACGCGACCTGACCAGTTCCAAGGCCATGTCCGGGATGACCAGATCGCGCCTGAGAACGGTGATACACGAGGGACTGCCCGGAACTTCGATGCCGGCGTGGAAATCGGTATTGTCGGAACAGCAGGTGGATGACGTCATCGCCTATGTCGGGCGTGCCTTTCATCCACTTGCGCCGGAAAAATAATGCTGAAAATCTACAATACGCTGACGCGTGACAAGCAGGAATTCGTGCCTATAGCTCCAGGCAAGGTCGGCATGTATGTGTGCGGCATGACGGTGTACGACTATTGCCACCTTGGCCATGCGCGCGTGCTGGTGGTTTTCGACATGGCATATCGCTGGCTCAAGGCGAGCGGCTTTGACGTGAATTATGTGCGCAACATCACCGATATCGACGACAAGATCATCAAGCGCGCGGCGGAGAATGGCGAGTCCATCCATGCACTCACGCAACGTTTTATAGATTTCATGCACGAGGATGCCGATGCGCTGGGGGTGCAACACCCGGACCATGAACCGCGCGCCACGCAATACGTCCCCGAGATGCTGGAGATGATCGCGAAACTTGAAAAGAACGGGCTGGCTTATCTTGCGGCGGATGGCGATGTGAATTTTGCGGTGCGCAAGTTTGCAGAATACGGCAAATTATCCGGCAAGTCGCTGGAAGACCTGCGTGCCGGGGAGCGTGTCGAGGTTGCGGATAACAAGAACGACCCGCTCGACTTCGTGTTGTGGAAACACGCCAAAGATCAGGAAGCCGACGAGGTCAAATGGGATTCGCCGTGGGGCAAGGGCCGTCCCGGCTGGCATATCGAATGTTCGGCGATGGGTTCCAGGCTGCTAGGAAAACATTTCGACATCCATGGCGGCGGCGCGGACCTGCAATTCCCGCATCACGAGAACGAGATCGCGCAGAGCGAAGGCGCACACCGGGGCACCTTCGTTAATTACTGGATGCACAACGGTTTCGTCAATGTCGACAAGGAAAAGATGTCCAAGAGCCTCGGCAACTTCTTCACGATCCGCGAGGTGTTGAAGAAATACGATGCCGAGGTGGTGCGCTTCTTCATCCTGCGCGCGCATTACCGCAGCCCGCTGAATTATTCCGACGTGCATCTGGACGATGCGAGGCAATCATTGGATCGTCTTTATACCGCGCTCAGAAGCATAACCCCTCCCGCCCTCCCCTTGTCAGGGGAGGAGGCCAGCACCCCCCTGACAAGGGGGGCTGGGGGGGTTGCAGTCCATTGGAATGAAACACATGCGCAACGTTTCAAGGCGGCGATGGATGACGATTTCAACACGCCTGAAGCGATGGCGGTGTTGTTCGATCTGGCGAATGAGTTAAACCGCAACAAGTCGGCTGAAACGGCAACACAACTCAAGGCGCTGGGATGCGTGCTGGGTTTGCTGCAGGAAGACCCGGTCAAGCGCTCTCAGCGCTCACGCAACATTGTTGGGACGATAAATGCAACAACGGATGATGTTACGGGAAGCATTACAGGAGTAGTAACTCACACTCCTGAATCAATCGATCATTTGATCTCAGCACGCACCGCCGCCAAGCAAGCCAAAAACTACGCCGAGGCTGACCGCATCCGCAAGGAATTGCTTGCGGCGGGTATCGTGCTGGAAGACAGCGCAACTGGTACGACCTGGCGGCGCGCCTAAGGAAGCTTTCCTGCCGCGACCATACGGTTGTCAAGAATAGTGATAGGCACCCAGTCGACCAGATCATCGAAGCCGGATGTCTGGCTGTGGCTGACGTAGACTGTATTTGAGATGTGATCAGTGTTTGCCACTTCGTCGGTATTACCGACGGGTACGGATAGTGGTGGCGACCCCCCCAATGGGGAATAGGCTCCATAGCCATTCTTGCCATGCGAGATGATGATTACCGGTATCTTGCTTGCTATTACTGTTCCTGCTGCGGCGGACTGTACCGTCAGGAGGTTGGGGTTGGCTGGAATGGTGGAGCATAGTTGGAACGACACCCCGGCGGTAGTAGCGCCACATGCTCCGGTTGATCCATCGGTGGTATCGGCGAAGTCGTATGCGACCCGGTAGGTAAAACGGTTACCCCATCCGTCCGTTTCACTGGTGCCGAGCGTGATCCAGGGCACTACGCCGTACGCAGTGCCGGCAGTGCAGGGAGGAGTACGTTCAGTGCCATAACCGGCTTGTCCCGGGGATCTGGTCCCATCGGCGGAACAGGGCAGCCGGCCGTTAATTATGGCAAATCCGATCAGTGCATCCTTGATCTCGCTGATCTTCTTGCGCGTCTCATTGGTGCGTTGCTGCTCCAACTGGACATTTATCGTTGGCACCAAGCCGCCCAACAGCAGCGCGACGATGAACAACACCATCGCGATCTCGACCAGCGTGAAGCCGGAATTGAATTTATCCAAAGTGGGCTTGTGCGATCCAGTCATGTTACTGATTCCAGATTGATGATGATGAAAGCCAGTACAGCCGGTCCCGATCCCTGTCTGTCGAGGTGGGCCTGACATAACTATCATTCCCGTTGTCATTGTTTTCTCCATCTTCCAGAAATTGGGTCAACGGAATCGGATCGGTGGAAGCCCGCGTACCATCATAAGTTCCCGGCATGAAAAAAAGTGCACGCACACCGGTAGTGCTATCCACGGTCAGCGTATTGAGAGGAAAGTGGTCTCGCGTGTATTTAGGAGCTATGCTGTAGTAGATCAATGTATACCACTGGTTGTCAAAGAACCATTGCGGGGGACTGCCGGATGCGTACCATTCGAGTGAGCCGGCATCTGACGAATGGTACGGCAGCCATCCTCGAGTTTGTCCGTCATTGGCATCATAATCAAAGGTCCCCCCCTCTGGAAGGTTATCCGTCCACGGGTAATACCGATCGGACGGGGTGCCTGAGGAATTCGCATAGTAGCTAGTAAGCGCCTCTTTTACTATACCTGCCACCCGTCTTTCAACCAGCGGCATCAGTTCCTTGGCGGTGATAAAGACCAATTGGTCGTTGAAGGTGGCGGATTTAGCGCCAGCGACAAAAGGGCCGCCGGCGGCGGCATTGTTCCGGGTGATAGGGCCAGGAAAAACAACCTCGTCAAGGTAATTTGCCACAGCGTTTCGTTCGGCAACCGTGTTGCGCGCCTGTGCGCTGATGGCGCTGCCCGGCGCGAATATGACAGCAACCGCGCTGTAATTGGCCTGGGTCAGCTGGACGTTATCGGCACCGTATACCAAAAGTGTACCCTTGGTATTGCTGTTGAGGGGGCGAACCGAATCGTAACGGCGGAAATTGCTTGACAGGGTATACCAGAGCCGTTCGCCTGCCGCATCCTGTAAGTCTGGTAACCCCAGAGTCTTCCAGGGCAATCTACCGATATAGTTTGGGCAATCGGATGCGCCGCCTGCATCAGATACACCATCGTTGTCAGTATCCGGGCATGGCAGACTGCCGGGATAGTCGTCATAGGTAATAGACTTCCCGATCAGCGCATTTTTTGCCTCCGCCAGCGCGGCGGCGGTTTTTTCCTGGCGCGCGCTGTTCAGTGCAGGCAAACTGAGCGCGCCTACCAATAAGGCGGCAAACCCGACCACCAGGAGCGCGACCATGATCATCAGCGCAGCACCGCGCTGTTTTGATTTGCCGTGATGATCTGGGCCGAGCAGGCGCATAACGGATTATTTTTCCGAATCTGATGCCGGGTTGATCAGCACTTTTTGCCCGACCTTGACCTTGACCGGTTTGGATAATCCCGGCACGGCGACCGGCAGACTGTCCGGTGCGCGCTCGTCGCTGTTGCCGGCTTCCCGGGGCACGCCGTTGATCCATGCGGTGCGCTTGCCTCCGTGCTTCTGCACGATGCCGTTGACGGTCAGCGCGCGGCCGCTGCTGCCGGAGTCGCTGCCCTGCAATTTGGAATTTTCCAGTTGCGCCCGTTGCTCGGGGGTGAAGAACAGCCGACCCAGCGTTTCGGCGCTGCCGGGCGTCGCGGCAATTGACCCAATTACAAACACCAGAATCTTCATAAGCGCGCTCATGGTTTGGCGTTCCTGTTTTTGAGGGAGATCCATCCGCCGCTGCATTTCCCGCTTAGCTGCGCCCGGGAGAGCATGGATGAGTTTTCTTCAGTGGATGCGTTACGATGCAGCGTGCATTCCTCAAGTTGGTACCATCCCTGGATTTTCTTTGGCAACTCGGTAAAAAAGTCTATCAGCTGTGCTTCATGCAGCAAGTCGAACTGCAGGTCCATTGCGCTGTAACGGATATCGAAGTTGCCGCCGTTGATCGGGGGCTTGGGTGCGTAGGTTTTCTGCGGGGCGATGTGGTAACTGAAGTCCCAGACCAGGTTCATCTGCCGGAGACTTTCCATGCCTTCTATCCAGTCCAGGCGCTGTTCCTCACCGATGATCTTGCGCTTGGTCAATATGCCATATTCGCTGGAGTAGATGGACATGTTATCGCGGTCTTCATGAGCCGCAGCCAGACGCGCGCGCGCATCGTTGCGCATGCTGCGGGCTTTGCGCAGATCGTTTTGTGAATTCCCGATGTATGTACTGG
>JBARHM010000346.1:0-5757 GCA_049799235.1 Gallionella sp. | reverse complement strand
TGATTGAACAACGCGCGAGTCTGTTCGGCCAGTTCGTCAATCGCCTCCTTACCGGTGCCAGATACCGCCTGATAAGTCGCTACATTGATGCGTGCTATGCCCACGGCATCCTTGATCGGCTTCAATGCCACCAACATCTGGATGGTCGAGCAGTTCGGATTGGCGATAATGCCGCGATTCTTGTATTGCGCGATGGCGTGCGGATTCACTTCCGGTACCACCAGCGGAATATCCTTGTCATAACGGAAGTGCGCGGTGTTGTCGATCACTATGCAACCGGCAGCGGCTGCGATCGGCGCATATTTTTCAGACACGCTGCCGCCCGCCGAGAACAGACCGATCTGCGCTTTGGAAAAGTCGAAATCCTCAACATTCAACACGGTCATTCCCTTGCCGTTGAACTGGACAGTCGAGCCTGCCGAGCGGCTGGAAGCAAGCGGATACACATTGCGCACCGGAAATTTGCGTTGCTCCAAAATAGACAACATCGCCTCGCCGACAGCACCGGTTGCGCCCAATATACATACGTCATACTGCTTGCTCATTAAACACTCTCCATAACTGGATCCATTATATAGCCGCGACTACCGCATCACCCATCGCCGCTGTGCCTATTTTCTGCATGCCCGGCTCATGTATATCCGCGGTTCGCAGCCCTAGCTGCAACACCTTGCGTACCGCGGTTTCGATGCGTTGCGCGATATCTTCACGCCCGAAAGTGTAGCGCATCATCATCGCCACCGACAAAATCGTCGCCAGCGGGTTGGCAATGTCCTTGCCCGCTATGTCCGGCGCCGAGCCGTGGCAGGGCTCATACAAGCCCTTGTTGTTCTCGTCCAGCGAAGCCGAAGGCAACATGCCGATCGATCCGGTCAGCATGGACGCCTCGTCCGACAATATGTCGCCGAATATATTGCCGGTCAGTATCACATCGAACTGCTTGGGTGCACGCACCAGTTGCATCGCGGCATTGTCCACGTACATGTGCGACAGCGCCACGGCCGGATATTCCTTCGCCACCTCGGTGACGATCTCGCGCCAGAACATGCTGGTATCCAGCACGTTGGCCTTGTCCACCGAACACAATTTACCCTGGCCATTTTTAGCAGCGCGTTTCATCGCGATCCGGAATCCCACATGGGCCACACGGCGTATCTCAGATTCGCTGTAAAGCATGGTATCGAAGCCCTGCCGTTCGCCATTTTCCAGGGTGCGAATGCCGCGCGGCTGGCCGAAATAAATATCGCCGGTCAATTCGCGCAGAATCATGATGTCGAGTCCGGAAACCAAATCCTGTTTCAAGCTGGAAGCATTGACCAGCTCCGGGTACACCAGTGCAGGACGGAGGTTGGCGAACAGGCCCAACCCCTTGCGAATACGCAGCAGACCCTGTTCCGGGCGCAGCGGACGCGCCAGCGTGTCGTATTGATACCCGCCCACAGCCCCGAGCAAAACAGCCTCGGATTCTTTTGCAAGCCTCAGTGTTACTTCCGGCAGGGGATCACCAGCAGCGTCATACGCGGCGCCGCCGATGTGCGCATATTCGATCTCGATTTTCAATCCGTCGCGGCGCAGCGCCTCCATCACTTTGGCTGCTTGCGCGACGATTTCCGGTCCGATCCCGTCACCCGGCAATACTGCGATCTTCATTTCAATTTCCTAACAAATCGTCAGATGTGGACCATCAATGTCTACAACCGCTCGCGGTGATGCTTCGACAAACTCAAATAATTACAACCAGGGTTGTTCAGCGCGATGCTTTGCCTCATAAGCCCTGATCTCGTCCACATGCTGCAAGGTCAGGCCGATGTCATCCAGGCCGTTCAACAGGCAATGCTTGCGGAAGGACTCAACTTCGAACTTATACGCAGTGCCGTCAGGCGCAGTGATGCTCTGCTGCTCCAGATCGATCTTCAAACGGTATCCTGGCGCGGCCTCAACCGCATTGAACAGCGCATCTACCTGTTCTGCAGTCAGGCGGATCGGCAGCAAACCATTCTTGAAGCAGTTGTTGAAAAAGATGTCGGCGAAACTGGGCGCTATGATTGCACGGAAGCCGAAATCCTCCAGTGCCCACTGCGCGTGTTCACGCGAACTGCCGCAGCCGAAATTCTCCCGTGCCAGCAATATCTGCGCGCCCTGATAGCGCGGCTGGTTCAAAACAAAATCGGGGTTCAACGTACGCCTGGAGTTATCTCCGCCAGGCTCGCCATGATCCAGATAACGCCACTCGTCAAACAGATTCGGGCCGAAGCCGGAACGCTTGATCGATTTCAGGAACTGCTTTGGGATGATCGCATCGGTATCGACGTTGGCCCTATCCAGCGGTGCGACCAAGCCATTCAGCATGGTGAATTTCTGCATTACTTGGTAGCTGCCTTTTCCAGCGCATCGCCGCCGCTTTTAATATCCTTGCCCAAACCCTCCATAGTCTGGCGACCCGTCAAAAACAATACCGCCAGGAAAAATACGACTATATTCATTATCAGCTCCTATTTAATTAATCACACTTACGTCTGTAAAATGACCGGCGATTGCCGCAGCCGCAGCCATCTCCGGACTTACCAAATGGGTGCGTCCACCCGATCCCTGCCGTCCTTCAAAATTGCGGTTGGAAGTCGAGGCGCAACGTTCACCCGGCTCCAGCTTATCGTCATTCATTGCCAGACACATCGAGCAACCCGGCTCGCGCCACTCAAAACCTGCCGCGATGAATATCTTGTCCAAACCTTCACGTTCGGCCTGCTGTTTCACCAGACCGGAACCGGGCACCACCATCGCCAGCTTCACATTCGCCGCGACGTGTTTGCCGCGCGCAATCGCCGCAGCCGCCCGGATATCCTCGATGCGCGAATTGGTGCAGGAGCCGATGAACACCTTGTCGATGTTGATCTCCGCAATCGGCGTGTTCGCTGTCAAGCCCATATATTTCAGCGCGCGTTCAGCATCATGGCGTTTGACCGGATCACTGATCATCGCCGGATCCGGCACACGCCCATCCACTGCCACCACCATTCCCGGCGAGGTGCCCCAGGTCACTTGCGGCTTGATCCGCGTAGCGTCGAGCCTGACCACTTTCTCGAATTGCGCGCCCTCATCGCTGTGCAAAGTATGCCAATATGCCACTGCCTTTCCCCACAGCCCGCCTTGGGGTGCGAACGGACGACCCTTGAGATAGTTGATGGTGTTGTCGTCCACAGCGATCATGCCGGCGCGTGCGCCGGCCTCGATCGCCATGTTGCACACCGTCATGCGCCCTTCCATTGAAAGACTGCGTATCGTGCTGCCGGCAAACTCGATCGCATAGCCGGTTCCGCCCGCCGTGCCGATCTTGCCGATTACCGCCAGCGCGATATCCTTCGCGGTGACACCCTTGCCCAGCGCGCCATCCACCACCACCTGCATCACTTTGGATTTTTTAATCAGCAGACACTGCGTCGCCATCACGTGCTCGACCTCGGACGTGCCGATACCGAACGCCAGCGCGGCGAATGCTCCGTGCGTGCTGGTATGCGAATCGCCGCACACCACCGTCATGCCCGGCAAAGTCGCGCCCTGCTCCGGCCCGATCACATGCACGATGCCCTGGCGCACATCGGACATCTTGAATTCGTTCACGCCGAACTCGGCGCAATTGTTGTCCAGCGTCTCCACCTGCAAACGCGAAACCGGGTCGGCGATGCCCTGTGCGCGACCGGTTGTCGGCACGTTGTGATCCGCCACCGCCAGGATCGAAGACGTGCGCCACAGCTTACGCCCGGCCAGTTTCAGGCCCTCGAAGGCCTGCGGACTGGTCACTTCATGCACCAGATGACGGTCGATATAGATCAACGCGGTGCCATCGGCTTCCTGCCGCACCACGTGTGCATTCCAGAGTTTGTCGTAAAGGGTTAGTGCGCTCATCTTGTTTAACTTTTCAAGAGCGCGCAATTATGCCACAACAGGAGCGGCTTGGCAGCTTGCTGCGTCATCCTGAGGGTAAAGAACCAGACTCGATTTCCTTCACCAACTGAATTAAAGCCCGCCAATGCTTCCGCCGTCCACGCGTCCACATTGATGGAATACCGATACTCATCGTGCAACGCAGACACAACCCTCAGCCTGATCGCAGGTTGATCCACCACACCGGTCAAGTGCCAATCTACGCGGCGCGGGTATATCGAGAGACGATGCACGCACACGGGTTGCGGCCAAGCATGAGTGCCAAGGGTAATGCCTACGACAACGCGGTGGCAGAAAGTTGTTTAGTAATTTGAAAAACGAACTGATGCATCATTGCGACTTCCGCAGGCATGATGCGGCCAAGGCAGCAATCTACGATTGCATCGAGGTGTTTTACAATCGCCAGAGGCTTTATCAGACGCCAGGGTATGTGAGCCCGATGCAGTTCGAGACGATATTCACTGCAATGGGAAACAGACTTTTACGCTCAGACCGCCCAGTGTCGTGGCATGATCGAAAATGATCTTGGCATGATGAATTTCTGCGATGCGTTGCACGATGGATAGGCCCAAACCGACGCCATCCGCCACGCTTTTGTTAATGCGGTTGAAGCGCTGTCCGAGTGAGGCGAGCTGCGCATCAGTGACGCCGATACCGCTGTCTGCAATTACAAGTTCAACCTGCCGCCTATCGTCTGAAAGGTGTAATGCCACTTCCACTTGCCCACCCTGCGGGGTATAGCGGATTGCATTGTCCAGCAGGTTCCTGAGCATGATGCGCAGCATATCAGGCGATCCGGAAATCGCGGGATGCGCTTCCGGC
The DNA here is from genome assembly GCA_049799235.1 of Gallionella sp. Taxonomy (GTDB): domain Bacteria; phylum Pseudomonadota; class Gammaproteobacteria; order Burkholderiales; family Gallionellaceae; genus Gallionella. The sequence goes on along the minus strand of JBARHM010000346.1, from coordinate 993 downwards.
GAAAAGCTGATTTCGATGTTTTTGGAGAGCGCATTTTCGCCCTGTTCCGCGCAACATTCCTGGGTCAGCTCGATAAGGTTCACAGGCTCAAGATTGATCGGGTGTGAAAGTTCGTCGACTCGGGAAAGTGTGAGCAACTGCCCGACCAGATGAGCCATGCGGTTGGCGCCCTGCAATGCCTTGTCCAGACATTCGATGCGTTCTGCTTTGTTGTCCGACAGTTGTGCTGCCTGAACCTGTGCTTGCAGTGCTGCAATGGGAGTGCGCAGCTCGTGGGAGGCATCGGCAGTGAAACGCCGTTCATTTTCGATAGTTCTGGAAATGCGGCCAAGCAGGCTGTTCAAAGCGTCAACCACCGGTGCAATTTCCTTCGGTGCGTCATTAACAGCTATCGGGCTGAGTTGTTCCGGTGAAAGCTGGCCTAACGATTCGGTTAGGCTGCGCAATGGCTGCAACCCAAAACGGATCGCCAAAATGGTGAAGAATGCCAGCAGGGGGAGGCCAAACAGGAATGGGGTGATGTTGTGCCATGCCACTTGCTGGGCAAGTTCATCGCGTATTGCATTGTCTTGCCCGACCAGCACGTCAAAACCCTGTTGCTCATCGCGCAACCGGAAAAATCTCCAATGTTCGCCGTGTGATTCATTGCTGCTGAAACCCGCTGCGGGCATGTGCTCAGGCAATATATTGGAAATGTTGTTGGAGCGAAGCAGTAATCGCGCAGGTTGTTTGTTTGTGAGCCACACCTGGAATGCCAGTGACTCTTGGTGTTCATGGATTTGAGGAGGCATTAGGCTTGCCTGTTCATCGTCATCCAGGCTTTTTACCGCCAGGACTACCATGTTTTGCGCGAATTGGGCCAGTTGCGCATCAAAGATTTCGTCTGCCTCGTGCAGGGCATTCTTATAACTTTCATAGCTGGCCAGCATGCCGAATAGCAGTACCGTTGAAAGAACCAGCAGAGTAAGCCGGGGTTGTAGTGAGAATTTTTTC
>JBARHM010000345.1:0-4922 GCA_049799235.1 Gallionella sp. | reverse complement strand
GCGCGCGGCAAGCGCATTCAAAGAAAGGAACACCGCCGCCGCATTGTTGTTGACCACAGTCGCAGCTTCGGCGCCGGTGAGCTGGCACAGCAACTCTTCCACGTGAGTATCGCGGTCGCCGCGCTGACCGCTGGCTAGATCGAATTCCAGGTTGCAGGGACGGGTCAGCACATCCATCACCGCCTGCACGGCTTCCGCGGGGAATAAGGCGCGGCCCAGATTGGTGTGCAGCACCGTACCGGTGAGATTGAATACCGGCCGCAGCGAAGGCTGTTCGCCGGATTCCAGAAGATCGGTGCAACGAGCGACAGCATCCTCCTCGCTCAGCAATGCCCCCGATGCGCCATTGCGCCAAACCGTCCGCGCTTGATCTAGCACGGTGCGCACTGTCTCGACCGTGCGCGTCCGGCCGAAGCGGGCGATCACCGGCTGCATCGCAGACAAGTTGAGCATGCGATCCACGGAAGGGAAAGGAGATTGATTGCTCAAGAAGGGGCCCGGTTGGAAACGGAGTCGGGCTTAATTATGAATGCTGGGCAGAATCCCGGCAACAGATGCGTATTCCCTGCTGCGTACCCACCGTTTCTTGTTCAAGCTGACCTAGTGTTCTCACGCATTTGACCGCACATCGACAATTGGCATTTCCGGGCGGTTTGACCGGGCCTACATAATTTCTGTTGCAATGTCCGAACCACGATATCAGCCAAGATCAGAAAGTTACCTCGCCACCACACTAACTCCCTGCTTTAGCCGATCATCCGGATGCACGATCACCTGTTCCCCTGCATTGATGCCTGAAACAACTTGTGCACTCAAGCCGTTGCGTTGTCCGATTTCTACACTGCGTTTGACTGCCTTGCCTTTTTCGACTGCAAATACGACCCAGCCGTTGCTGTCGCGGAACAGAGCACTGGCGGGGATTTGCAGCACGTCGTTGGCTTCCCATAGGATGAAGCTGGCTTCGACGCGGTAGCCATCGCCGAGGCGTTGCCATCGCTCGCTGGGAGAGGTGAAGTCGATGATGATCCAGACGCGTTGTTCTTCCACGCCCAAGGCGGAAACTTTTGTGAAGCCGCCGGGTTCAACCTTGCGTACCGCACCTTCCAGCGTCCCCTCGCCGCCCCAGCGTTCGAATATGACACGGGTGCCGGGGTGGATGCGCACGGCATCGGCTGAAAGAACATCCACCTCGACTTCCAGCGCACGGGGATCGCCGATCTCGATCAACGGCTGGCCGGCCGCGACCGCGCCTTCGCTCTTGTGCGGAATCTTTAGCACCTGTCCAGCGACCGGGGCACGCACGGGTACGGGATTGGCAGTGTTGCCGATGGCGCCATATTTCAGAGCGGTGCGTGCGGCTTCGAGTTCGTGGCGTGCCGTGGCGACGGCGAATTGCGCCGAGCGCAGTTCGGCTGCGCTGCGCTCCGCCTCGCTGGCTGCCCGGTCTTCGGCCGCTACGGAAACATGTCCTGCCTGTCGCAATGTACGCACACGCTGGAGTTCCTTTTGCGCGAGATTGGCATTGCTCACGGCGGCGTTGGCACGCTGCTCGGCGGAACTGACGCTGTCCTCGGCGGCGGCGACACGGGCCTCGGCTTCGGCGCGGCTGCGCACATCTAGCACCTGGGCACGCAAGGGTTCAAGCAGGACCAGCGTGGCGCCAAGTGCAACAGCGTCGCCCACTTCGAGTTTGATACGCTGCGCGTAACCATTCACGGGGGCGTTGATCAAAAACCGGTCAACCACCCGCGTGCGGCCCTCCTGTTCGACGGTGACCCGCAGCGGAGCTCGGCTTGCCATGCCAAGATCAACCTCGACGGGTTGCGGGCGGAACCCTAGAAATAATCCCCAAGCGACAAGAACGCCGATCAGGGCCAGTACGATGCGACGACGCAATTGCACATTGATTTTCATGAGCTCACCCCATTTTTTCATTTCTTCACTCCGCAGTCTTCAGAACCGCAATCAGGTCAAGTTGATCCAGCCTGCGGCGCACCGCCAGTCCCGACAATATCGCGGAAACCAGCACCACCGCCGCAGCGAACGCATAGGTTTGCGGCACCAGCACCACCGGCACGCGAAACAAATCGTTCTGCATGGTATGTGCAATGTAGTAACACATCCATTCACCCAGCCACAGCCCGAGCGGGATAGCGAACAGGGTCAGGATCCCCAGTTCGCCAAGCAGGATGTAGGCGATCTCGCCGCGGGTGAAACCCAGTACCCGCAGGCTGGCGAGTTCACGGCCGCGCTCGGTGAGCGCGATGCGGGCGCTGTTGTAGATCACGCCAAAGGCGATGATCACGGCAAACACGGTAGCGACATAGGTGAAGAACAGCATGGTCTCCTGCATCATGCGGTTGAAGTTGCGTATCTCTTGCTTGCGCTCGGCGACCCCTGCAATGCGCGGCATTCCTTTGAGCCGAGTATAGATCGTCGCCAATTGCGCGCTGTCGACGCTGAGGTAGGCGCCGGAGAGGGTAGGGCCTTCGCGCATAAAATGATTCAGCGCAGAGAGGTCCATATAGCCCGACACCCCCAGATATTCCCTCACCAGCCCGGTCACGGTGGTCTCGCGTACCGGCCGGCTGCCTTCCAGTACCTCCACCATCAACCGATCGCCGACGCGCACGTCAAGCAGCATGGCGAGATAGTCAGTTAGCAGAATGCCGTCGGACGGCAAGGCCACTGGCCGCAGATCGGTGTCGAGCAGGCGCTGGATGTCGCCGTCCGGCTCGACACCGCGAATACCGGTGCGATAGCTGCGATGTCCATGACGCAACCGTACCGGTACTGCTCGAAACACTTCGACATGCTGCACCCCCGGTATACCGAGCAGATCGAACCGTACACGGTAAGCGGTAGGATCGGTGAAAGTCACCGAGATATCCTCGCGCTGAGCCATGCCGAACTGAACGTTCAGCATGTAACCCACCGTGTCACGCTGAAACAGACCGGTGAGGATGATGCCGCATGCCAATGCAATTCCCAGAAGGGTAAGAAAGGATTTCAACGCGCGACGCTGGATGTGGCGGACTATCATGCGAGTGGGCTGTGAGAGCCAGCGCTTGAGGCCCAGCTTCTCCACCCATGTCTCGTGATAGCGAGCAGGTGGCTCGGGGCGCATCGCCTGCGCAGGGCGCAATTTTGCAGCCCGCCATACCGCAAACACGGCCCCCGCTGCGGCCGCCAGAAGGCTGGCAACCGCAGCCACCACCATCGTGTCGGGCTGCAGGCTGAACATCAGATAAGGGAAGTGATAGAACTCCATGTAGATGCCGGAGAGCACCTTGCCCAGCCACACTCCCAGCGCGGTGCCACTGACGATTCCCAGAAGGACGATCACCGAGATCAGCTTGAGGTAATGCCACAGTACTGCAAGATTGCTGTATCCAAATGCCTTGAGCGTGGCGATTTGCTCGCGCTGCATCGCCACCATCCGCCCGATCACCACGTTGAGCAGGAAGACGGCGATGCCCATGAACATCACCGGGAACATGCTCGCCAGCGTGCCGAGTTGTTCCAGCTCCTCGCTCAAGAAGCGGTGCGAACGCTGGTCCTCGCGCTCGTAAGCACCCAAACCTCCATACGGCTTGAGCAGCTCGTCGACGCGGTCGATGACATACTTGCTATCGGCGCCCTGGCGCAGGCTCAGCGCCAGATCGTTGAACGCGCCTTGCAGGTCGTAGGCTTGGCCGAGTGCGCGGCGGCTCATCCACATCACACCGAAACGCTTGTAATCCGGAAAGGCCGAGCCGGCGCGCATCTGCTGGATGAACTCCGGCGACAGTGCGGTGTCCACCAGGGTCAGTGCCTGACGGCGACCATTGAGGATAGCGTAAAAGCGATCACCCAGCTGCAACGCATGCGCCTGAGCAAACGGCGCGCTCACCACCACTTCGTCCGGCCGCTCCGGCGCCGGCAGCCGCCCCTCGCGCAGGTGCAGCGCATTCAACCCATGAAGTCCGCTGCCGGAAACCGATACCATCAATGCGGTCACCGGCTCGGCAAACGACGGCATGTCGAGGCGCACTTGCGCCACCACACGCGTCTCCACCTGGTCCACGCCGGCGATGTCCTGCACGCGCTGGCGCAGCGACTCCGGCGCCCGTTTCAGCGTGACGAACACATCGGCGAAGCGGTAGTCGCGGTAATAGTTGTCCTGTGTCGCACGCAGCGCATCCAGCGTGGTGAGGAACATGATATAGGTGGCTACGCCGCACATCACTACTAGGGCGATTGCCAGCGCCTGGCTCTTCATCTGCCACAGGTCTCGCACGAGTTTTCGGTCAAGCGCTTTCACCACTGCAGTTCCGAGGCAGGTTTCTTGTAGTCATTGTGCTCTACACGCACAACTAGACCGTCGCCCAGATAAACCACGCGATCGGCCATCGCCGCGATAACCGCATTGTGGGTGATCACCACCGTAGTGGTTCCCAGTTCACGATTCACCTGAGCGATGACATCCAGCACCATCACTCCAGTCTGCGCGTCGAGTGCGCCGGTCGGTTCGTCGCACAGCAACACTTGCGGGCGCTTCGCCACCGCTCGCGCGATCGCCACGCGCTGCTGTTCGCCACCCGACATCTGGGTCGGGAAATGATCCATGCGCTGACCCAGCCCGACCAGCGCCAGCGCCTCCTCCGGCGTCATCGGGTTTTCGGCGATCTCGGTGACCAGGGCGACATTTTCACGCGCGGTAAGGCTGGGGATGAGGTTGTAGAACTGAAACACGAAGCCGACGTGCGAGCGGCGATAATGGGTCATCAATGCGTCATCATCCAGACTCAGGTCGTGGTCTGCATAGCGAACTGTCCCGCTGGTCGGGGTATCCAGCCCGCCCAGTATATTCAGCAGCGTCGACTTGCCGCTCCCCGACGGCCCTAACAACACCACGAACTCGCCGCCGTACAGGTCCAGAT
>JBARHM010000344.1:0-1686 GCA_049799235.1 Gallionella sp. | reverse complement strand
AACACGCCGAGCCGCTTGAACTCCTCGCGCTGGATGTCGATGAACTTCTCGGCATATTCGCGGCAAAGCTTGCGGATCTCGTTCTGGCTCATGCCTTCTTTTTTGGAGCCGAGGTTCTTCAGCACCTGATGCTCGATCGGCAGGCCGTGGCAGTCCCAGCCGGGCACATAGGGGCTCTTGAAGCCGCTCATAGACTTGAACTTGACGATGATGTCCTTCAGGATCTTGTTCAGCGCATGGCCGATGTGGATGTGGCCGTTGGCATAGGGCGGCCCATCGTGCAGGATGTAGCTCTTTCTGTCCCGGGCCTGCTCCAGCATGAGGTCGTAGGTCTTTTCCTGCTGCCACTTCCCGATCATGCGCGGCTCAAGGTCCTTGAGGTTCGCCTTCATCGGGAAATCGGTCTTTGGCAAATTGAGGGTAAGCTTATAATCCATTCTGGTTCCTTCCAATCCGAAATCCGCAATCGTTCCCAGTTCGTCTAGTCGTCCGCCTCTTCCTGTTTCTTTTTCGGCGTCGCCTCTTCGCCCTGATCGAGCAGGTAGAACTGGCCTGCCTTCGGCCCCTTGTTCACGTCAGCATACTGCGTCGGTTCCGTGCCCTTGCGGAACACATCGTTGATGGCATCGGGCGCGTCTTCTCGGGCCAAAAGCCCGCTCGTGGGATCGATCTTCAGGAACACCACATCCTCTGGCGCTACAAAATCCTCGGCCGGTTTATCCGCCAGCGCCCGGGCCATGACCGGGATCCAGATCGGAAGTGCTGCGCGGGCGCCGGTCTCCTTGTCTCCGAGGGAGGCCTTGGAATTGTCATACCCGACCCAGACACCGGTAACGATGCTCGGCGCGTAGCCCACGAACCAGGCATCCACATAGTTGTTCGTGGTTCCGGTCTTGCCTGCCAGGGGTTTCCCCAGCGATTGTGCCCCGCGCCCCGTTCCCTCGTCCACCACGCTCTTCAAGAGGCTCGTGACCAGGTAGGCCGTGGTCGGATCAATGGCTTCCTTCGGTTCGGGCTGGTAGCTCTCAAGCACAACGCCTTTCGCGTCGACGATGCTCTTGATAATGATCGGTTCGGTACGCACGCCGTGGGACGCGAAGGTCGCATAGGCAGAGGTGAGTTCCAGCGGCGTCACCGCCGATGAGCCAAGGGCGGTCGTGTAATCGTAGCTGATCGAGCTTTTGATCCCCGCATTCCGGGCGAACTCAATGGTCTTGTCCAGCCCTATCTTCTCAAGCAAAGCAACGGTCACGGCGTTCCGCGACAAGGCCAGCGCAGTTCTGAGGCGCATGGGCCCCAGGAACCGATCGTCGTAGTTCGTCGGCTTCCAGGTCTTCTTCTCGAACTCGCTCTTCTCGTGGATCACCGGCAGGTCCATCAGGATCGAGGCCGGCGTGAACCCGTTCTCAAGCGCAGCACCGTAAATAAAAGGCTTGAAGGAAGAGCCGGGCTGCCGCAGCGCCTCGGTAGCGTGGTTGAAACCGCCCCCCACAAAATCATACCCGCCGACCAATGCCCGCACGTAGCCGGTAAAGGGTTCCACTGCTACCACGGCACCCTCGACGAGAGGCGACTGATCAAGGAAGAACGATGCCAGCTGTTTCTTCTTGTCAAACTCCCTCAGGCGGACCCTGATGATGTCCCCGAGCTTGACGATCTCATTAGGCTTCTTGAGCTCCTCGGTAT
>JBARHM010000343.1:0-7679 GCA_049799235.1 Gallionella sp. | reverse complement strand
CGCCCAGCTCGAGCAGAATGCCATCCACCATGTCTACGCCCTGCTTGCTCAACACCTTCTCCAACTTCGCAAAGCTGCTGTGCACTATCCGAAATCGATGATCCCGCCATTGCTTGCCAACCGAGATCGCTGCCGGGTCTTTGTCCAGCGCGATCAATACTCCGTTGCCACCCAACCGCTCCAGGATAAGCTTGCTGTGTCCACCGCGACCGAACGTGCCGTCCACATAGATGCCGTCCGGTTTGATCGCGAGTGCTTCTACAGCTTCATTCAACAGTACGGTGGTGTGGCCTGTGGCCTCATTCACAGAGAGAAGCCTTCCAGCTCTGGAGGCAACTCACCGTTCATGAACGACAGGCCAGACTCCTGCTGCGTCTGCCATTTCGCTTCGTCCCACAATTCGAATTTGTTGCCCTGGCCGACCAGCATCACGCGTTTGTCCAGCACGGCATAGCTGCGCAGGGTCGGAGAGATCAGCACGCGTCCTGCACCATCCATCAACACATCTTCGGCATATCCGATCAGGCGACGTTGTAAGGCACGTATCTTTGGGTTGAGCGCAGAGAGCTTGAGCAACTTCTCGCGGATCGGTTGCCACTCGGGTTGCGGATAGACCAGCAGGCAACCATCTGCATCGGCGGTCACTACCAGACTGCCCGCGCAATGCGCGAGCAGCATGTCGCGATACCGCGCAGGTATCGCGAGCCTGCCCTTGCTATCCAGACTGAGTTGTGCCGCTCCCTGAAACATTTCCAACCCCCACTTTTACCCACTTTTTACCACTTGTGCCCACTATATTGGATATAAACACAGTGGTCAAGCGATAATATTTGGATTTTTCTTTACAGGACAATGGGTTAGAGCAGGAAGTTAAAGAAAAACAAATATACTTAATAAATAATGAATTACATAAATAAGCTAAAGTGTTTTGTAATGAAAGGTCGCAGGGGTTGGGTTAGTTGAGGAAGGGCAAAAACGATGTTGGTTTTGCCGCCGGCGTGTGCATTTGGAAAGTATCAAGACAACTTGTACTCCATCACAGATGCATTCATGTTATGAGCCAAGCCGGCTCAAGAAAGTCGGTCGCATTCCGGGTTATTGCATCGATCGAAGCACCATACTCGCGAAGGGAATCTCAGCTCATACAATTTCCACTGATGTGCGCTGCTTCACCGCAGCATTTTCCACATAAAGATATTTGAATATTAAAACAACTTATAATGATGGCCCTTGATTCACATCACGGTGCTGGATAGGATGCTCCATGCACTTGATGTTATTCGTTGACTGAATTCTATCCGCAATACAAATTTGATTCGGAATCACCCATGAATAAAACTGCGCTTGCTGCCTTGTTTGTCTTCTTCATTTCCAACCCTGTTGAAGCGGGAGACATGTATGCCGGAGTCAAGTGGGGTAAATCCAGGAACAGCATTCCGGGCGTGACCAATACCCCTAGCGCTATCGGATTATTCGGCGGCTATACAATTAATCCTTACCTTTCATTCGAAGCCGGATATATAGACTTGGGCAACTTTGGCGGTAACAAAGCCACCGCGGCGGATATCAGCGCATTGTTCTTTTATCCGGGTGACGAGCCATTTTCACTGTATGCGAAATTAAGTTACGCCAGTAGCGCATGGAAAATGCCTGGCCAAGTGGAATACAACTCCTCATTTACTCAAGGCTTGGGATTTCGATACAATACAAGCGCATCAACAAGTTTCAGATTTGCCTGGGATCGTTACATGATAGGCAATCCAGAGGTCAACAATGTAGATGTGTTTTATCTTGCAGGTATATACAGGTTTTGATCCGCTCTCCCATAAGCGAATCTTGCTCAGTATATTTCGCAGCACAAACACAGTTTAAAGCTCCAACATTGCAACCACGTTCACCAGCTTGGTTATAAGCCTGAATTCAAGTGCAGAGATTCAGTATCGAATAATAAGATCATTACCGGACTTTAATGTTGGCTGGATAGCGTTACAACTCGTGCCGCTGCATGCAAATTTCACGCAATCTTGACTACACAACAAAGGAGTAGATCTTGAAAACAGTTGTTATTGCCGTGCTATTTTCCGCTGTTGTTGCCACACCCGCAGTTGCAGCAGACACGGGTTTTTACATCGGCGTCAAATTTGGCAGTGTCAATTATGGCTACGACAACGTATCAAACAACAGTCAGGCCGGGTATGGCTTGTTGGGTGGTTACACAGTCAACGATTATTTTGCGGTAGAAGCTGAATTCAATCACCTGGGTGGATTTGATACCTCTACCGGGACCATTAAAGGTCGTTCATTTGGATTTAGCGGCGTAGGCACTTTGCCATTGAGTCCCGAATTCTCCTTGTACGGCAAGATGGGTATTGCCAGCAGCACTTTGGATGATACTGCCAAGCCCGGTTACACTGGAGATTACACATATACCAACACCGGATTGACCATCGGTTTTGGCGGCAAATTCAACGTTGGCAATAATGCAGGCATACTATTTGGCTATGATATTTATCCAGTGGGAGATTCGGCCATCACCACTACGTCTCAGGCTGGCATGTTGTATATAGGCGGTATATTCAAGTTCTAAATAAACGCCGGACTTGTTCCGGCTTTATTCCTGCCTGCAATACTGCAAACCCGATTCGCTTCACATCTCTTCCATGCGGGGATTGTCACAACTGGCGAATGTTAGGTTGCAGGGGATACGGAATACTTAACCAGATCGTGTGGCATATTTACAACGCTATTATGTTTTTTCCTTTGACTGGCCCGCGGTAAAAAGATAGTGTTTGCGTTGTTGCTAGCGGTAGACAAGCAACATCATTTGCAAATCAATCCTAGGGGAAACACCATGAAAAAATTAGCTGTTGCTGTACTGTTGTCCGCAGCCATTGCTGCGCCTGCCGTTGCTTCTGATATGTATGTCGGTGTAAATATTGGTTCTGCCGAAATCGATTTACCAGGCGCCAGTTCCACCACCTCGATTGCGCTGTTGGGCGGCTACACCTTCAATAAAAACTTTGCCGCGGAAATCGCCTACACCGACTTTGGCAGCCATGATTATGGCGGCGGCCTCACTCTCAAGAGTAGCGGTTTGAGCATTAGCGGTGTTGGCTCATACCCGATCAATGAACAATTCTCATTGTTCGCCAAGCTGGGTTTTGCATCGACAACACTGGATCCTTCGGGAAGCCCTACGGAAGACGATACTGATATGACATATGGTATTGGCGGCCAATTCGATGTTAATAAACAGGTCGGCATTCGTTTCGGTTACGACGTATACAAAGTTGGCGCGAGTCCCAGTTATGATGAAAAGGTAATGAGCGTTGGCGGCGTGTTCAAGTTCTAATTGAAATAATTGCCATAAGCCGGACTTGTTCCGGCTTTGTTCCTGCCTGCAATACTATAACCCCAATCCGCTCCACATTTCGTCGACGCGCCACTTTACCGTTTCGTCCATCGCGATAGGCGTTCCCCATGCGCGTTGCGTTTCGCCGGGCCATTTGTTGGTCGCATCCAGACCCATCTTGCCGCCCAGACCCGATACCGGGCTGGCGAAATCCAGATAATCGATCGGCGTGTTATCCACCAGCAGCGTGTCACGCACCGGATCGACGCGGGTGGTGACCGACCAGATCACTTCTTTCCAGTCGCGCACGTCGATGTCGTCGTCCACCACGATGATGAACTTGGTGTACATGAACTGGCGCAGGAAGCTCCAGATGCCGAACATCACGCGCTTGGCGTGGCCGGGGTATTGCTTCCGGATGCTCACCACCGCCATGCGGTAGCTGCAACCTTCCGGGGGCAGATAAAAATCTGCGATCTCGGGAAACTGCTTTTGCAGCAACGGCACGAAAACTTCGTTCAGAGCAACACCCAGCATGGACGGTTCATCGGGCGGCTTGCCGGTATAGGTAGAATGATAGATAGGATCGCGCCGCATGGTGATGCGCTCAATGGTGAACACCGGAAATCGTTCCTGTTCGTTGTAATAGCCGGTATGGTCGCCGAATGGGCCTTCCAACGCCATCTCATCCGGGTGGATCACGCCTTCGAGCACGATCTCGGCGGAAGCCGGAACTGATAAATCACTGCCTACGCACTTGACCAATTCGGTCTTGCTGCCGCGCAGCAATCCGGCGAACTGATACTCGCTCAAACTGTCGGGTACTGGCGTGACTGCACCCAGGATGGTGGCGGGATCAGCCCCTATCACCACCGCCACAGGGAAGGGCTGTCCTGGATTCTTCGCGCAGTGGTCGTGGAAATCGAGTGCGCCGCCGCGATGTGCCAGCCAGCGCATGATGACCTTGTTGGGGGCGATCACCTGCTGGCGGTAGATACCGAGATTCTGGCGCGGCTTGTGCGGCCCACGGGTGACAACCAGGCCCCAGGTGATCAGCGGCGCGATGTCTCCGGGCCAGCAGGTCTGAATCGGCAACCTGCCCAGATTCACGTCATTGCCTTGCCAAACGATTTCCTGACATGGTGCTGAAGACAATACCTTGGGTGACATCGCCAGCACCTGTTTCAACACCGGCCATTTCTCCCATGCGTCTTTCAATCCTTTGGGTGGTTCAGGTTCTTTAAGGTAAGCCAGCAATTTGCCCACTTCGCGCAACGCGGTGGCAGACTCCTCCCCCATTCCCAATGCCACGCGGTGTGGCGTGCCGAACAGATTGGCCAGAACAGGCATGCTGTGTCCCGTGACGTTCTCGAACAGCACCGCAGGCCCTTGTGAGCGCAGCACCCGGTCGCAGATCTCGGTCATTTCCAGATGAGTCGATACTGGCGCGGTCACGCGTTTGAGTTCTCCGAGTTTTTCAAGTTGTGCGATGAAATCGCGCAGGTCATGGTATTTCATCAGTAGAACCTCTTCTCACCTTCTGGGCGAGTCTTGAACCGCTTATGCAGCCAGAAATATTGCTCCGGCATCTCGAGTACACGCTGTTCGATGAACTCGTTCATGCGACGCGTATCCGTTATGTCATCCCCGGTCGGGAAATTATCCCAAGGCGGATAAAAAGTCAGCACATACCCTGCTCCACCCGGCAATAGGCGCGTGATGCAGGGCAGCACTTTTGCGCCAGTCATCTTCGCAATGCGCGGCACCGAGGTAATTGTTGCGGCGGGAACGCCAAAAAAAGGGATGAAAGCGCCATCCTTGACAGTTTGATCCTGGTCGGGAGGATAGATGAAAGGCATGCCTTCACGCATCCCTTTCAGGATGGGACGCAAGCCCTGCTGCCGGGAATACAGGTGCTGGCTGCGGAATCGGGAACGCTTCTTCAATAACAGTTCGGTCATGTATTGATTCTTCTGGTTTGCGTACATGCATACCGTATCGGTGTGTTGGGCAATCCACTGGCCGCCGACATCCATACCGACGAAGTGGGGAGTAAGCAGTATCGCAGGATGCCCGGCGATCGACTCGAAATGTTCCATACCCTCGACGCGAATCAGACTTGATATTCTCCGGGCACTTGACCACCACAGAATGCTGCGCTCGAAAAGTCCGCGACCGAACATCTTGAAGTTATCGCGCAATAATTTCTTGCGTGCCTCATCGCTCATGTCGGGAAAGCATAGCTTCAAATTTATGGCGCCTACCTTGCGGCGTTCCGAGGCCACGAAATATAGCAGCGAGCCGACGCCATTCCCGATTGCGACGATGACGCGGAACGGCAAAAAATGGATCAGCCACATAATGAAAATACCCAAACGCAAAATCATCATATTTCCTTGATCGCATCCGGCGGCAAAACCCCCTGCGGGACTTTGTAACGGTTATAACTCCAAAGGTATTGCTCGGGGTTGGCTCGGATCACTTCCTCCAAAGCACTATTAATTTGTTGCGCGATGGGTTTTGTCGCATCCAGGTTCAATCGGGAGAAATGCAGTTCGTATCCCGCCCCATTGCCTAGCCGTTCGCAGTAGCACATCACTACCGGTGAACCCCTGGCCTCAAACAAGCGTCCGATCAACGTCATGGTATAAGCGGGGCGCCCGAAGAAAGAAGCCCACTCGCCCTCACCATTGCCCGGAACCTGGTCAGGCAATACGCCGATGTTTTCTCCACGCTTGAGCGCCTTGAGCAACTGGCGTACACCGCCGAAATCAGCCGCCACCAGTTTCGTCATGCCACGCTCGCGGCCTTGATGCATCAGAATATCCAGGAATTTCCACCGCGGTGCGCGATACATGATTGTCATCGGCATATGTGCAGCGATATACAGACTGATGACTTCGAAACATCCGACATGAGGGGTCAAAAAGATCAAGCCTTTCTCCTGAGCATATGCCGCTTCGACATCATTCCAGCCATGACATTGCCTGACGCTTGCCACGACCTTTTCCAGGGGCCGCCGCCACACCCAGGGCAGTTCCATCACACCCTTTCCTGCTTCGCGGATGTTGGCATGCAGCAATTTTCGTGACCCCGAGTCAGACTGACCTATCCCGGCATTCCGAAGGTTCTCTTGCAAACGCGCAGCATACTGTCGGGAAAACAGATAAGTAGCCCAGCCAAGCAATGAGCCGAGCCGATGCAGCACCGACAGGGGCAAACGGGCAAAGAGTTCAAATAATCCGACTAGCAATGAAGAAATCATAAAGTCTATATATCAGGGAGGTTTTGCTATAATGCGCGCCCTTTAACTATCGAAGTGATCGAACGGAGAGCCATGAGCGAATATTTCTTCACATCCGAATCCGTGTCCGAGGGCCATCCGGACAAGGTAGCCGACCAGATTTCCGATGCGATTGTGGATGCCATTCTAGCGCAGGACAAGCATTCGCGTATTGCCGCCGAAACGTTGTGCAACACGGGTTTGGTCGTGCTGGCCGGCGAGATCACTACCACTGCCAATGTCGATTACATCCAGGTGGCGCGCAATACCATCAAACGCATCGGTTACGACAATACCGAATATGGTATCGACTACAAAGGATGCGCGGTGCTGGTGGCTTATGAAAAGCAAAGCCCCGACATTGCCCAAGGCGTGAACAAGGCCTACGACGACGCGCTGGGTCAGGGTGCCGGCGACCAAGGTATGATGTTTGGGTATGCTTGTGACGAAACCGACACGCTGATGCCGCTGCCCATTTACCTTGCGCACCGCATCGTGCAACGCCAGGCGCACTTGCGCCACGACGGGCGTTTGCCCTGGTTGCGTCCGGACGCAAAGTCACAAATGACTATCCGCTACCAGGATGGCAAGCCGCACTCCATAGACACCGTGGTGTTATCGACACAGCATTCCCCGGATATGACGCTGGAAGCGATTCGTGAAGCCGCGATTGAAGAGATCATCAAGCCTGTCCTGCCGAAAGAACTCGTCAAGGGCAACGTCAAGTATCTGGTTAATCCCACCGGCCGTTTCGTCATCGGCGGTCCGCAGGGCGATTGCGGCCTGACCGGGCGCAAGATCATCGTGGACACCTATGGCGGTGCTGCACCGCACGGCGGCGGAGCGTTCTCCGGCAAGGATCCTTCCAAGGTTGACCGCTCTGCCGCTTACGCCGGCCGGTATGTCGCCAAGAACATCGTGGCTGCCGGTCTGGCCAGCAAGTGCCTGATCCAGATCTCGTATGCGATCGGGGTAGCCCAACCCACCAGCGTGTGGGTCACCACCTATGGCACCGGCAAGATCTCCGACGAGAAGATCTCTGAA
>JBARHM010000342.1:0-11863 GCA_049799235.1 Gallionella sp. | reverse complement strand
CATCGAAAGATTGATAGCGCCGAGTCCCATCCACTATAACCAGGCGATCGCGATCGCGATGGTCGGCCTGCTGGTCAACCTTGTGTCAGCCTGGCTGCTCAAGGATGGGCATGATCACGGGCATGGGCATGACCACCACGACCATCATCATCACGGCCACCACGACCTTAACCTGCGCTCTGCCTATCTGCATGTGCTTGCCGATGCGGCGACGTCGGTGCTGGCCATCATCGCCCTGTTCGGCGGAAAGCTGTGGGGAGCAGCTTGGCTGGATCCGGTAATGGGTCTGGTCGGAGCGGTACTGGTTTCGGTATGGGCTTATGGATTGTTGCGCGATACCAGCCGCGTGCTGCTGGACGCGGAAATGAATGCGCCCGTAGTGGCGGAGATACGCGAAGTCATTGCCGAATCACCGGTCAGGGCCCAAATCTGCGATCTGCATGTGTGGCGCGTTGGCAAGGGCAAGTACGCCTGTATCCTCAGCCTCGCGACGATAGACGATGTGACACCGGATTATTTCAAGGAGCAGTTAAGTGTCCATGAAGAACTGGTCCATATCTCCGTCGAGATAAACCGGGTAGGTGAACTCAGGGGTGCAACTCGACAGGCCCGGCATTACGCATAGCGTAAAACATTGCCAGTGACCCACTCAATGATGCTTTCTTTGGGCAAGCAGTATTTCGGATTTTTCCACGATACCGCCGCGCTTCAGCATCGAAAGATGTTTTTCCTCGCTCTGTTTTGTTATCTGGGTCAGGTAAGCGATGTTCTTCTCGATCGCATCAAGATAGTAATTTTTGTCAACGCCGTAACGATCCTTGAAGTGGAAGGCTAATTTTTTATTGATGCCGCCAAGATCGTTGTCCAGTTTCATGCGGATCTTGTCGTAGAAAGCCTGTGTCTTTGACAACATGTCGTGGATGCTCTCATAGTTTCCGAAATTCGCCTCCTCGAATTCCAGATACAGAAACAGAAGTTTTTCCAAGTAGGTGCGATCAGCCATCTGCCCGGTCAAATCGGCACTGCTGACGACTTGACCGAGCAAGTGGGTACGCTCATCGGGAAAATCGATATCGGGTACGGATTCCGCCGGGTCAGTGCAGCGGATGATGAATTTCAGGGATCTTGCCAGATTTGGCGGAAAGCCATGCTCGGCGATATAGCTCTGCATGAATTTTATTCCGCGGCCGACGTGGGACAAAGTGAACTGCGCACCGGTTCCCAACTCCCAGCCGATGCGCTGCGCATAACCGATATCGTGGAACAGCGCGCCCATCATGATCATGGTCAATTCCGTGTCGGTCAACCTGGTGCCTGAAATGTGTACGCCATGCATCAGTCTCACTGCACACAGGAACACGTCCATGGTGTGATGCAGGTCGTGGTACAGAGTCTTGATCTGGCAATAGCCGGGATACTCGCCACGGAACAAGCGCACTACATCATCAAAGGTAGTTTGGGCGATGGTGAAATCGTAAGCAGGGTTGATGAACTTGATGATATCGCTTGCCTTGAGCCAGACTTCCTTTGGGTCGCCGTTAGCGAAGAGATTTTTGATATCAGCGGATGATGGCTCATTCTTCATGGCTGGATTTCGGACTCAAATTTGACTACTGATGGGAATATTTCGTCATTTTGCCGGACGCGCAGTTTTCTGAAACAGGATACCTTGCGCCCGGTGCTTCGCAACAGAGTTGACTTGGTTGACGCATCGGACAAGGCTAAGCATTCCATCCAGTCGTCCCTGTAAATAACGGATGCCGCTTTGCAGTGGCGTTAAAGTCAGTATGTGGTGATGGATTGATCCTGTTTGGATGAGGGGGATGGCGAATCCATAATGTCGCCTGCGGCCCATCCAACAATGAAGACGCCTATGAGTACGCACATCATTCCAACAGCCATGTTAAATACCAGTCCGCCCAGCAGCCACAAAATCGCGGCTGCGATTGCAGCCAGTATGAGCGTGCGAGATTTGGAATCCATTTTGATCACCTTTCAAATTATATGTTGGTCTGCCCGGCAGTCTGCCGGTATGGGACAAATAATACCGCAAAGTTCCGGGAAAATGTTCATGGCGCAACAACGTGCGGTAAGTGGCTGAACGGGTGGGGTATTTGATCACTTGCTCCACTGCTTTGTTTTGGCTTGAGACAGCTAGCTGGCCACCTGCTCAATCGGGCTCAGCTTTTCGGTAAAGCTCGGCGCTGGAGAGAGTGACATTCGCCGCATCTCTTCCCCCCACCACCAGTACGCTGCCATCAAGCAACAGGTTGGCGGTGTGATAGTCGCGTGCGATGGCGAGACTGCTCGTCTCGCTCCAGGTGCCGGTGGCAAAATCATAAATCTCGGTGCTCGCGAGACTGACATTCTCCGAGTCCTTTCCTCCCGTTACCAGCACCTTGCCCCCGGGCAGCAAACTGTCAGCGTGGCCATAGCGCGCCGTGACGAGACTTCCCGTCTCGGTCCAGCGGGTAACCGGATCATATAACTCGGTGCTGGCAAGACAGACGTTAGCCGCATTTCTTCCACCTGCAACCAGCATCTTGCCGCTAGGCAAATGGGTGGTGGTGTGTCGGTAGCGCCTGATGGCGATATACGCCGCTTCGCTCCAGGTATTGGTCGCCGGATCGAACAGCTCGGCGCTGTCTAGCGCACCCGTCTCATTTCTTCCGCCTGTCACCAACACTCTGCCATCGGGCATCAGTGAGGCTGAATGGCGGTATCGTGGTGTGGGGAGCTTCGCTGACGCACGCCATGAGCCCGTGGCCGGATCGTACAACTCGGTGCTGTCAAGCGCATCCTTTGCATTTCTTCCCCCCGTCACCAGCACCTTGCCATCGGACAGCAGAGTGGCGGCATGGTAGCCGCGCGCGGTAGCGAGACTACCCGTCATGCTCCAGGAACCGGTGGCCGGATCGTACAACTCGGCGCTGCCAAGCACGCCCGCCTTGTCATTCCATCCTCCTGTAACCAGCACTTTGCCGCTGGGAAGCAGGGTCGCGGTGTGGTAGCCGCGCGCCTTCGTGAGACTGCCAGTTGGGCACCAGCCAACAGTGGCCGGACCGTACAACTCTGTGCTGGAAAGGCTGGCGTTCTCGGCATCTTTTCCTCCCGCAATCAACACACTACCATCATGCAGAAGACTGGCAGTGTGCCCGTAGCGCGCCGTAATGAGACTGGCCGTCGCGTTCCAGTTCACGCTGGCAGGATCATACAGCTCGTTTTTTGAAATACTGACATTCCCGGTATCTCTTCCTCCCGCGACCAGCACATTGCCGCTTGGCAGCAAGGTGGCGGTGTGACCATATCGTGCAATGTCGAGACTGGCCGTCTTGCTCCAGGTCTCGATGGCCGGATCATACAGTTCGGCGCTGTCTAGCGCACCAGCGGTACTGATCCCACCAGTAACCACCACCTTGCCATTGGGCAACAGGGTGGCGGTATGACGGTAGCGTGCCACGGTAAGAATCGCCGTTACGATCCATGTGCCGCTGGCAGGGTCGTAAAGCTCGGCACTGTCGATGCCGCCGACCGCATCCCTTCCCCCGCTGACCAGCACCTTGCCGTCTGAAAGCAGAACGGCAGTATGGTAGCCGCGTCCAGTGGAGAGACTGCCGGTAACGCTCCACGTGCCGCTGGACGGATCGTACAACTCCGCGCTGCTAAGACTGCTGAAACCTGTGCCGATTCCACCCGCCACCAGCACCTTGCCATCTGGCAGCAAGATGGCGGTGTGATAACTTCGGGGCATGGCAAAGCTGGCAGCATCTGTCCAAGCGCCGCTGGCCGGATCGTAAAGCTCGGCACCGGGAAGAACGCCACCCGCGCTCCATCCCCCCGTCACGAGCACATTGCCGCCGGGCAGCAAGGTGGCGGTGTGGTAATAGCGCGCCGTGCCGAGACTTCCCGTCATACTCCAGTGCCCGGTAACCGGATCGAAGAGTTCGGCACTGGCAAGCGTACCTTCCGCACCCCATCCCCCTGCTGCCAGTATCCTGCCATTGGGCAACTGGGTGACGGTGTGGGAATCTCGCGCCGTGTTAAGGTTAGTCTGGATCGATGTCATCGCTCGTCAGCCGGTCACAACATTAATGAGGTGGTGTCGATAGCGGTGGCAGATGAAGCTGCCGGATATTGCGCGGACTCCGAATCGTTGGAACTGGTTGTTGTCACCTGGATATTCCCGTAATGCGAAAAATGTTGAATCATATCAGCACAATTACAGCCGAAGTCCCGACGATTGCCCAGGCTCAATTTATTTCATCCAAATGATAAGGTCAATTAAATAAAGCGCCTCATCGCGCCACTCGCTGGATTGATGATCATCTGTCAGACTGACAAAGTTTCAGCAGAAAGATGTTTTCATTCAACCGGGTCATGCCGCGTTCCCGAAAGCGCAGATTGTTTGCGAGCACATCCAATTGCGCCAGCAAACGCACCTCGGCATAATCGCGATAGAGCAATTCTACTTCCGAGGATGTAACCGAAAATGGCGGGCCCTGCATTTCCGTCTGCGGATAATCCACGGTAATCAGCAGAATCTGTGTTGCGGGTGGCAGGATGCCCACCAGGTGGCGGACGTAGCGTACACGCATTTCCGGCGGCAGTGCGATCAGCGATGCGCGGTCGTACACGGCACCCACGTTCGCCAGGTCATCCTTGCCCAGATCGAAAAAATCGCCGCACAAGATGCGGATGCCTTCCGCGTCGTAGTGGTCGAATTTGCCTTTTCTGACATGTTGCGGGCTATAACCGCTTTCCTTGAAGAACGCCTGCACCGCGATGGTGCTCAATTCCACTCCAAGTACCTGATATCCCTGCTCGCGCAGCCATGGCATGTCGCGGGTTTTTCCGCATAGCGGCACGAACACCGGGCTGTCACGGGCGAGATGCAATTCCTGCCAGAATTGGATCAGGTACGGATTGACCTCATCCTGATGAAAACCGATTTCTCCGCGGTCCCAACGTTCCAGCCAAAAGTCCTTTTTCATTTCTCTGTCCCGCTGCTATCCAGGCATGTGCAATTCTACCCCCAACGAACATCGTCAGATGGGCCTTGCCGTTCCGAATCAGACACTGTTGAAATGGATGAATGTGCAATCGGTTCGCGATCGCATCGTGCTTGAAACGAGCAATGTGCCCGCGCGATCCTCTTGCTACAGATACACCGATATTATTACGCTGTTGCACATCGCTTTGATCGATAGAGCTTCCCCGGTTGCAGCATTCTCTGCATTGATTCCGGTCCTCCTGTTGATACCGTTATGTGATTCAGGACTTCGGGTGTGCCGCCAGGAGCTTCTTTCCCTGTTCGGTGAATTCCCACCAGGGCAGCGATTCACCGCTGGCCATAAAATGCCGCGCCGCCATCAGCGTGTAGAGCACACAGGGATCAGGGCGATGACCCATTCGTTGCGCCAACGCCAAATAGGTTGCGAACGGATCATGCTTGGCCAGTTGTTGCGGATGCAGTATCCCGATCGCGCGCAGGTCGGATGCGATCGACTTGCCGATGTTGGGTATATCTTCCAGCCTGGCCGTATGTTTTGTTCTGACTGGGCGCATACTCGCGTTCCTTCCTGCTGTTCTACCCGGCGCAACGCTTCGATCAGGGTTTATTCATGTTTGCTTTTCAAATCACTCAGACAGTGCGCGTTCCCCTACATTTTCCTGGCGTGCGCAACCAGTTGATCGAGCGCCTTGCCCCAGCCTTCGTGGAATCCCATGTCCGCGTGTTTCTTGCAATCCGCCGCGTTCGCGTGGATAACCGTTGCGGTGTATTTTGTTCCGCCGGCGTGCGTTGCCAATTGGATGCTTGCCGTAAAGAAAAAATCGACTGAACCTTCGTGGGTGGCACTGGGGGAGGGGCGGAAGCCGGGGGTCAGCGCATTCGTCCAGGTCAGTATTTTGTTTTCGATTACCTCAAGGTAACAACCGAGATTGGGATATTCCTTCCCTTCCGGCGACAGCATCACGGTGCGGAACATCCCGCCGGGGCGCAGGTCGATCTCGCAATCTATGGTCTTCCATGGCACGGGGGTGAACCAGTGCTTGAGATGTTCGGGCTGCGTCCAGGCTTTCCAGACCAACTCCCTGGGTACGTCCACGATGCGTTCGAACGACAGGTCGAGTTCGGGATTGAATGCTTCGGACAGATTCATCGTTTTCAACTTGTCAGTTTTTTGCCGTGCAGTTGAACATCCACATGATGCCGAATTTGTCGGTGAGGTTGCCGAAGTAGCCACCCCAGAACATGTCCGTCAGCGGCATCTCGATCTTGCCGCCCGCGGCCAGCGCATTGAACAGGCGCTCCGTCTCGGCGCGCGTGTCCGGTTCCAGGTTGATGTACACATTGTTGCCCTGGTTGAGCTTGAAGCCCATGCTGCCCGGCGCATCGGTGCCCATCAGCACATGCCCGCCCAGTATCGGCAGAGCGACGTGCATGATCAGGTTGCCATCCGCCTCGTTCAGGGGCGGCTGTCCGGGTTGCGGCGGGATGTCCTTGAAGCGTGCGATCGGATCCGAAAATTCAGTGCCAAAAATCGATTTGTAAAAATTGAACGCTTCCTCGGTGTTGCGGGAAAAGTTCAGGTAGGTGCTGACTCTTGCCATTTTGTGTTCCTCCTTTTGTTCTGGTCAACTGTTCGACGGGGCCGTTGGTTATCAGGTAAACGAACCCGATTTGATCGCGCCGGCGGGTTCGTAGGTCGCGATGACGACGCCGGTCGTGGCAACCTTCGAGTCTATGAGTCCGAACCCTTCAGTACGAGTCCCTTCGGCGAAGAGTCGTTTGCCCGGCCCCACCGTCACCGGAAAAATCCACAGGTGCATGACATCGACAAGCCCGTTCGCCAGCAGTGTCTGGACGAGCTTGCCGCTGCCATGAACCCAGAGATCCGGCGCGGCCATTTCCTTCAGTTTCCTGATCTCGCCGACAACGTCTCCCGTAACCAGTGTCGAGTTCTGCCATGACGGCTCCGCCCGGGTGTGGGAAACGACGTATTTTCTGGTGCTGTTGAAGGGCTGCGCGACGGCCCGGTCCGTAGTCGCCGTCGGCCAGTAGGCGGCGAAAATATCGTAGGTGCGCCTGCCCAGCAGGAGTTCGAACGGTAGTCCCATAAAGCCTTGCATGACGCCGCCCATCACATCGTCCCAGTAGCCGAACGACCAGCCGCCGTGGCTGAAACCTCCGTCGCGATCTTCGTCCGGCCCGCCGGGTGCTTGCATCACGCCATCGAGCGTGACAAATGTGGTTGTTATGATCTTTCTCATGGCTCGTTCCTTTATCAGGAAGTTATTTTCCATCATACGCGCGCTCAAGCGCCGCGATGTCGAATTTCTTCATCTTGAGGAACGCCTGTGTCACGCGGGCGCGCCTTTCCGCAGAGCCGCCCATCAGCTCGCCCATTTGCGACGGGATGACCTGCCATGAGACCCCGTATTTGTCCTTGAGCCAGCCGCATTGCTCGGCTTGTGGGACCGCCGAAAGCTTTTCCCAGAAATAGTCTATCTCGGCCTGCGTGTCGCAATGGACGATAAGCGAGACGGCTTCGTTGAAGGAGAAGTCGTGCTTGTGCGCCGAATCCATGGATGCGAACCACTGGCCGAGCAGCATGTAGTCCTCGAACATCACCGTACCTTCCTTGTCCGGCGCCTGGCCGGGACCGTAGCGGGCGATGATGCCCTCCTTCGAGTTTTCAAAAACGGAAATATAGAACTTCATTGCATTCTCGGCTTTTCCGCACGCGTCCCTAGTAAACAGCAACGACGGCACGATGTTCGGGCGAAACTCGCCTGCGGGGTTCGTGAGCATCACCTGCCAGGACACGCCGTACTTGTCCTGTATCCAGCCGTAACGCTCGCTGAACGGGTACTTGTCGAGCGGCATGAGCGCGCTGCCGCCATCGGCAAGTCTTCCCCATAGCGCGTCCAGCGCCGGTTTCGCATCCGCGCGTTGCGACGGATCGAAGTTGACCATGAACGATATGGATGGATTGATCCTGAACAGGGGGCCGGCGCTGATGAACATGAACTCGTAGCCGAGCAGCCTGAACGCGACTAACTCCACATCGCCCGACGGCGTATCGCGGATGATGGTCGCGCTCGTCACCGCCGAATCGCCGCCGAACGCGGAGACGTAGAATTCAGCCGCTTCCTTTGCTTCCTCGTCGAACCATAGATGTGGCGTGATTTTTTTCATGGTGTTTTCTCCCGATGTGGTGTTGCCGCGCTAATCCGGTATATCCGCTTCGACCAGTTGCGCGAGCAGCGTGAGCGATTCCTGCCAGCCGAGGTAACAGGCTTCCGGCGGAATCATTTCGGGCACGCCTTCCTGCACGACGTTCAACTCTGTCCCGCAGGACACCTGCCTGAGCGTGATGATCGTCCGCATCTCTCCCGGCAGATTCGGGTCGTCGAATTCGTCCGTGTGGCGGATACGCTCGTTCGGCACGAGTTCGAGATACTTCCCGCCAAAGGAATGGCTGTGGCCGGTAGAAAAATTCGTGAACGACATTTTGTAACTGACGCCGACCTTGGCCTCCAGGTGGTGGACCTTGCCGGTAAAACCATGCGGGGGTAGCCATTTGACCATCGCATCGGCATCGAGAAATGCGTGGTAGATTTTTTCGGGTGTGGCTTTGAGCACCCGGTGCAGCCGTATGGTGTTGGTTGCCATGATCGGTCCTCCAGGTTTATTGCGCCGGTTCGTAGAAGCACATGTTGGGCGAGCTGACCTTTCCCGCCTTCTTTAATGCGGCGATGATCTTGCCGACTTCCTTCTGGTCTATGCCCGTGGCCGCAGCCACATCTCCGCCCTTGACCGGTTTACCCGCTTTTTTCATTGCGTCCAGTACTGTCTTTTCCTTGTTGTCCATGCTGGTCTCCTTTTAGTTGAACTGCGTTGATGAAAATTATTTCCCGGTTATTGACGAAGGCTGAGAAGATATTCGGCTAGCCGGTCGAAGGTGCTGTTCCAGCCTTCGTCGTGGCCATCGCGCTCGGCGATGGACTGGAATGGAACCTGGTGCATCGCCATTTCCGTTTTGCCTGCGCGCTCGGCGAAATCCACGGTTACCAGCGTTTCCATGCCGCGATTGCCGGGTTCTTCCCAGGTGAAGGTGAAGACCAGCCGTTCGGGTTCGGCTACTTCGCGGAACACTCCGCCATGCCAGAACAGATCGTCTGTCTCCATTTCGCGCAGGCAGTTGCGCCAGCGCCCGCCGAGGCGCGCGTCCCATTCGATGTCCGTTGCCGGGTGATGCTTCAGCCCCCACCAGTGGAGCGCATGCGCGGGATTGGTCCATGCCTGCCACACCAGCGCGCGCGGTGCATCAAAGGTGCGTGTGATGGTGAGTTCATTGTCCGTGGTCATGCTTGTCCTTGTTCAGCGTTTCACAAATTTAAGGTGGACGACATCCGGCGTGGCGATGGTCTGCACCAATGCCAGCCCGTGCAGGTCGCCACCGAGGTTCTCGAACAAGCGCTCGCCGCTGCCGAGCAGTACCGGCACGAGGCTGATCGTCATCTCGTCCACCAGTCCGGCTGCGAGGTATTGCTGTGCGGCCTGTGCGCCGCCGCCGAGCGCGACATCCTTTCCGCCTGCGGCCTGTTTTGCCTGTTCGAGCGCGGATTCAATGCCATCGGTGACGAAGGTGAAAGTATTGCCGCCTTGCAGTTTCAGTGGTTCTCGCGCATGGTGCGTCAGCACGAACACCGGGTGATGGAACGGTGGGTTGTCGCCCCACCAGCCGCTCCAGGGTTTCTCCTTGTTCCATGGGCCGGGATGCCCGCCGAACATGTTGCGTCCCATGATCGAAGCACCGACGTTGGCGATTGATTCTTCGACTATCGTTGTGTTCTCGTTGACGATGCCGCCGTCCATGCCATGCATCGATCGGAATATTGCCAACGGGAACACCCACTCGTGCAAACGCATCCCTCCGATGCCGAGCGGGTTCACCACGCTCTGCTCGGGACCGGCGATGTAGCCGTCGAGCGACATCGATATCCTGAAACGTAGTTTCGACATGATGCTTCTCCTTACGCGGCCATTTTCGGCAGGTAATCGGCCAGACGCGCGAAAGTCTGCATGCCGCCCTCGTAGGCGCCAAATTCCCGGATAACGAAGTCGCGCTCTTCGGTCGTATCGAACAACAGAGGCATCGTTACTTGCGTCTTGTCGCCCAGCGCCTCGAACGTCCAGGTCGAGAGGAAGTGGGCGCCAGGTCCGCCCTCGCGTCCGCCGCCGAGCGAAAACACGATACGTTCCGGTTTCACGATCTCGCGGAACACGCTGCTGTTGGGATAGTCCTTGCCGTCCGGGCCGTGCATGACATGCTTCCACACGCCGCCCACGCTGAAATCCATCTTCTCGATGGTCGTGCTGAAACCGTCCGGCCCCCACCACCTCGCCACGTGCTCCGGTTCCGTCCAAGCCTTCCTTACCAGTTCGCGCGGCGCGTCGAAGATGCGCTCGATGACGATCTCGCGGTCGGCGGTGTTACTTGCGTTTTGTTTTCTTGCGTCCATTCTTCTTCTCCTTTTCTGCGGCTTGCAGTTGTTTCAGGTAGGCATCGAGCCGGTCAAAGCTTTGCTCCCAGTGCTGGCGATATTGTTCCAGCCAGTCGGTGGCTTGTTTCAACGGCACTGGTGCGATGCGGCAGGGACGCAGTTGCGCGTTGCGCCCGCGCTCGATCAGCCCGGCACGCTCCAGCACCTTGAGGTGCTTGGAGACGGCAGGCAGGCTCATCTCGAAAGGTTCGGCCAGTTCGTTGACCGATGCTTCGCCCGAAGCAAGCCGCGCGAGGATCGCGCGCCGTGTTGGATCGGAGAGTGCGGAGAAAGTGGCGCTGAGGTGATCGTGAGGAATTTGTGGAAACCTGTTTATTAGTTAACCGGATGGTAAAATACAGCGGACAACGGTTCACTGTCAAGAAACTTCCCTGAAAGGCGCAGGGGTTTGGTTTGGATTGCGAGATCTATATTTGTAACCCGCGTGTTACTTGGACGGGGTTATGTTATGGAGAGATTTCCGGATTGTTCATTGCATAAATGCTGATCTTGGAGATTTGCAGGAATGTGCCAAAAGCCGCCCTACAGGTTGTGCGCGGATTATCCGCGACGAGTTGTCGTATGCAGAAATTGGTGAAGTTTTGCTTTCCGGCAAAGTGAAGCTTGTGATCGGAAAATTCGAACCGTCATCAAGCGGTAAAATGAGGTGCTGCCAATACGGAACACGTTTGGCCATCCTGAACACGAAATGGTGATCAAGCAGAAGTAAATTCTCGACAACCTTACCGGTCATTTTGAACGCGGTTTACCCGGGTTGCTGCCACTGCCAACAGGCCGGCTTTCACCTTCCAGCAAAATCCCTGCGCAGCGTCGCTCTGATCGCGACCATGCGCTAATGTCCTGCGACAGAACGCAGCGGCGCAAGGTGGATCCCGGCGCCGCGTTCCCGCATGAATTTATTCTGGACCGGGTTTTTCAACCCCAATAGGCAAGACGCTTCGCGAGCCGTATATCATCTACATCCGCGCCATGCGATTCAAATAACAAGATGGTTACCGCCGTAACAAATGAGCAGCAGGAAACAAGGCATTATGTGGCTATATATTCATTCTAGTCAGACCGATGCTTTTTTGGGTCGATCGGTTGAACCCACCCCAACAACTGATCTATCAAACGAAATAGCCGCAAAAACAGTCACTTTTCTGCGTCTGCCCTTCTTTACCTGTTATCTATAATTTTGATCCTCTAGGGCATTTTCCCCAGTAAATGGAATGGAGGATATGTAAATGAACGGATTTTATTTTCTAGTTCTTTTGGCAGTGGGTGTAATCGTGACGTGGCTGTTCTGCGC
>JBARHM010000341.1:0-4846 GCA_049799235.1 Gallionella sp. | reverse complement strand
TGCAGGCAATGAGTGGATACCACCAAGAAACACAACAACGGCCGGCACGGCAATACCCATGATTGCCATGGATTCGATGAACTTTGAAATCTTCGATTCGCCGGTATTCAATATTTCTGATTGATGTTCAGCCAGCTGCCAACAGGTATACGCCGCTGATGGCTATCGCGCTTCCCGCCAACCTGGACAGCAGTGCGTAATGCTTGCGTGTGGCGACTACAGCCGCGATGCCGCCGATATGCAGCGACGCTGTCGCAGCGAGGAAACCGAACGCGTAAGCGGCAGGTGTAGCGGACTCGGGTAGATCAAGCCCATGTGCGTAACCGTGCAGCAGACCGAACAGCGCAGTGATCGCAACGCTGATCAAAACGGGCAACTGCATCGAGAGCGCAACCAGAAGACCCAATGCCAGCACTGAAGCAGCGATGCCCGACTCGACCATGGGCAGCGATTCCCACCGCATGGCAATACCTGCGCCTGCAGCGAGCATGATCATGAACGTGGCGGGCAGCAGCCATACCTTGCGATCGGCGCGCTTCTTGGTGTTTCCTTGGGCCGCCCACAGTCCCACTGCGACCATCGCGAGCAGGTGATCGAGGCCCGAGAACGGGTGCATCAATCCCGCTGCGAGGCCGGAGACGCTGTGACCGGGATGTGCGAATGCGGCGCTGCTTGTGACTAGCAGAAAGATTGCAGCCAGAATTTTTGCGGTCGAATTACGCATGATGTTTCTCCTTTGTTTCGTGAATCACAAACACAGTTCCTCCCCCCTTGCAGTGGGGGAGAGCGAAGCGAGGGGGCAAGTAGGATGGGGGTCGAACCAGGCACATGATACGTTCCCAATTCTACCCCCACCTTAATCCTCCCCCTGATGGAACTACTAGCCATTCAACTATGCTGGCAAACGACGCCAGCCAAGTTGCTGGTTATGCAAGGGGGAGGAGACATTATTTTTCTCACCACTCACCGGATCTTCACCTTAACCAATTCTTCCCCATTAGGGTCGGTCACGTGCACCGCACAGGCGATGCAGGGATCGAAGCTGTGGATGGTGCGCAGGATCTCGATGGGCTGCATCGGGTCGTGCAGCTTGTGACCTTTCAGCGCGGCTTCATAAGGACCTTCCTGACCTTGTGCATCGCGGGGGCCGGCATTCCAGGTCGAGGGAACAACCGCCTGGTAATTGTCGATCTTGGCATCTTTGATCACGATCCAGTGCGCCAGTGCGCCGCGTGGTGCCTCCATGAATCCAACCCCTTTCGCGAGACTGGGCCAGGTGGAAGGTTCCCACAGTTTGTCGTTGTGCGTCTTCACATCGCCTGCCTTGATGTTGGCGATCAGCTGGTCGTACCAGCCCTGCATCGCATCCGCGAAGATCTTGGTTTCCAGCGTGCGCGCGGCGGTGCGCCCCAACGTCGAATACAGCGCGGTCACCGGCAGGTCAAGTTTGTGCAGCGTCATGTTCACCAGCTCTTTGGTCTGTGCATGTCCCTTCGCATACAGCATCAGCACGCGCGCCAGAGGCCCGACTTCCATCGGCTTGCCCTGCCAGCGCGGTGATTTGAGCCAGGAATAGGAAGCATCGGTGTCGAGGTTGGCGTAGGGCGGCTTCGGCCCGGTGTAGTGCAACTCGGTTTCGCCCTGATAGGGATGCAAACCCTTGTCCTTGCCCAAGCTGTAGTCGTACCAGGAGTGCGCGACGAATTCCTGGATCTGATTTTCGGCATTCAGATCAACCGGGTGGATCACGGAAAGATCGCGATTCAGTATCACGCCGGAAGGGATGAGATAGGAGGACGGATCGGTCATGCCCTTTTCCGGGAAGTCGCCGTAGGTCATGAAATTGCCGACCCCTTCACCCTGCTTGCCCCAGTCCTTGTAGAAACCGGCGATCGCGAGTGTGTCAGGCACATACACCTGATCGACAAAGGTGCGCATCTGTTCGATGATGTTGCGCACGTTTTCCAATCCCAACATGTTGAGCGAGGTGGCCGCTTCGCCGCCGCGAAAGTGCGGGCCTTTGCCGTGGCCCTCTTGTTGCGGATGAATGCTGATCGCGCACGGCACGCCGCCGACCAGAAAGTTGGGGTGAGGGTTCTTGCCGCCGAAGATGGCGTGCAGTTTCGCCACGTCGCGTTGCCACGCCAGCGCATCCAGATAATGCGCCACCGCCATCAGGTTCGCTTCCGGCGGCAGCTTGTAGGCGGGATGTCCCCAGTAACCGTTGGCAAAGATGCCGAGCTGCCCGCCTTCGACGAAGGTCTTGATGCGCTTCTGCACGTCGGCGAAATAGCCCGGCGAGGATCTCGGGTAGGACGGGCTAACGGTCTGCGCCAGCGTCGAGGTCGCTTTGGGATCGGCCTTCAGCGCCGACACCACGTCTACCCAGTCCAACGCGTGGAGGTGATAGAAGTGCATCACGTGGTCGTGCACGAATTGCGCCGCGATCATCAGGTTGCGGATCAGTTGCGCGTTGGGGGGCACTTCGTATTTCAGCGCGTCTTCCACCGCGCGCACCGAGGCGATGCCATGCACCAGCGTGCACACGCCGCAGATGCGTTGCGCGAACGCCCACGCGTCGCGCGGGTCGCGGCCGCGCAGGATGATCTCGATACCGCGCACCATCGTGCCGGCACTGGAAGCGCGCGTGATACGGTTGTCCGCATCGGTTTCCGCCTCGATGCGCAGATGGCCTTCGATGCGGGTGACCGGGTCGATAACGACGCGCTGTGCTGTAGTCATATCCGCTTCCTCAAACCTTCATAAATTCTGCCAGGATGCGGTATTGCGCCGCGGCCTCGGCGTTGTCGGTGCCGCGGCCGGCAGCGATGGTCTCGCAGGAGCGCGCCATGCGCGCATGCATCGCCGCATCCCAGGCCGGATTGACGCCCGCCTCGGCTGGCTGGACGCAAGCCAGTCCCGCTTCGGCAACGAAGTGGCCGGCCTGATCGTTCCAGTCGCACTCATGGCCGCACCGGGTAAAGCTTTCCACGCTGGCCGCCTTGGCCGACCGGGATGTGGCGGCGAGTTCGGCATCGGTAATGTCGGTCCGCTTGGCTGAATTGATAGCGTTCTTCACTCTGGCATCCTTGCACAGCGCAAGCACGTTTTCCGCAAAACGCGCCGCGACCCGACGCTGAGCGGCACCGGGAAGACGTCTCAAGGCTGCCTTGAATTCGCTGTCGTTGCTGATATTCATCGCCGATTCTCCACTAACCCAAATAATCCATCAGATGAAGACGTCCCATCCCCATTTCAGAGTGTGCTGCGGCCGTTCCCGCCCCGGATGCTCCGCAACGCCGTGTCACGGCTGCTACTCTCCTTCCGTCAGGTGAGCGGCGATCATCTCGGTCAGCCCCACCACCGGAATCTCCATCTTGTAGTGTTCCAGTCCTTCCTCCAATACGATGCGGCAATTGGCGCAGGCGGTGACCAGTGTCTTTGCGCCGGCCTCTTCCAGTTGCGACTTCTTGACCTTGAACGCCTGCAGCCGCAGTTGCTCTGCTTCTTCGATGGCGCTCACCCCGCCGCCGCCGCCGCAGCACCAGTTCATCTTGCCGGGGTCGCTGGTTTCCACGTAGTTCCTCGCCACCAGATTCAGCAACTTGCGCGGCTGTTCCAGCACGCCACCGCGCCGCACCAGTTGGCAGGGATCGTGGAAGGTGAGCAGCGCATCTTCGAAGCCCGAGGTCTTGAGCAGACCCTGGTTGCGGAAACCGTCCAGCACTTCCATGATATGCAAAACGCTAAAGGTGTATGGGCGGCCGATCAGGTTCGGGCCTTCCCAGCGCAAAGCGGTGTAGGCGTGTCCGCATTCGGGACTGATCACGGTTTTGACCCTGAGTTTTTCCGCGCCGTCGACGATGCGCTGGACAAGCACCTTGGCAATGTCGGAAACGCCGATCTGTATGCCGCTGTTGGTGGCCTCGAAGGCTTCCGAGCACAGCGTCCAGCTCTTGCCGGCCTGCTTCATGATCCTGGCGACGGCAGCCAGATATTCGGGGAAGTTGATGATCTCCATCGAAGACATCAGCACCATGTATTCCGCGCCTGTCACGTCCAATGGAATCTCGATGCCGGTATCTTCCTGCACGTGTTTCATCTGCGCCTTCACTGCAGGCAGACGGACGCCCATCGGGCTGCCGATCTCCACCGCGCGTTTGGATGCGCCGACCAGACCATCGGGAGCATGGCCGGAGACAGCCATGCCTTCGCGAAATCTGCGCACCATGTAGACGATATCGTTGCCTACCGGACAGACCATCGAACAGCGGCCGCACAAGGTGCAGCTGTCATAGACCAGCGGCTTCCACTCTTCAAGTTCTTGGTCGCTGACCGGCTGGGACAAGCCCAGCATTTTCGCCACCCTGCCGAGCAGGGTGAATTCCTGCTGGTACACGCGGCGCAGCGGTTCCAGTTTGTAAATCGGCGTGTACTTGGGATCGCCGGTCTCGGTATAGAACAAACAGGCTTCGGCGCACAGTCCGCAATGCACGCAACTGCTGAAATAGCTGGCGATGGGCGCGTCGATGACTTCCTTGAGGACGCTGATTCCTTTGTCGAGAGAGGCGCTCATACGCCACCTCCTTTGCGGGTAGCGGTATTCCAGATTCCGAGTTGTCGGTGGCCGGCAGCAACCCTCGCAAGGAGGAGGCCGGTGGGTACCCCGTTACTTCGTAACGACCCTTCCGCTCTCGCGGACGGTCGCATCCCCGCTAAGTGGGGGCGCCCCGCAGCGTTGGACGAGGGCCCCGCGAAGCGGGATCGGCCAGCGTAGGGGATGCCGGCGACATTAACCGGGGCACAGCATCCCGCTCCGGAGTCGCATCCCCACGAAGTGGGGCCC
>JBARHM010000340.1:0-2364 GCA_049799235.1 Gallionella sp. | reverse complement strand
GGGTTATCACGCTCCAGCCCGATAACCCTGCAGGGAAAAATTCAATATAGTTGCAGAGCATGCTCCGCTATGACCAATGACTCGCCCGGCGTTATTTGCCGGGTCAAACTCAACCATTTGGTTGTCGTCTTTTGACAATTCAGTGGAATGGCTGGTAGTCATATTAGAACTCGAACTCTTGATTGTTCAGCAGCATCTGCGGCCGGATACCGCGAACACTGTCCTCTATCTCCTGCATGGTCAACTCCATTTCACCCGGCTTGAGATGAGTAATGAACACCTCCGCATCGCGCTTGAATTTGTTCAGCTCCGCTGAGAGCAAACTGGGGCACAGATGTTTGGAAAGCACTGCCATTTCCTTTTCACTGTTGGAGAATGCGGACTCAATGATAAGGTAACGCAAATTTTCAATTTTGTTGACCGCCTTCCATAGCGCATTATTGGTCGTGGTGTCTCCGGTGAATACCAGGCTCGCAGTGCCGCTGTCCAAATGGTAACCGACCGCGGGCACGACATGGTTGGCCGGTATGGCGGTAATATTGCGCCCGTTCAACACGACAGTCTTGCCCAATTCTATCGACTGATAAAGCATTGATGGCTGCTGTGCGCTTGGTATTTCGCTGAAGTCCGGCCAGATTTTCCAGTTAAAGACATGCTGTTTGAGTATCTCCAGCGTTTCGCCGATCGCGTAAATCGTTATCGGGTGCTCGCGCATCATCCAGACACTGTCGAGCAACATCGGGATGCAGGCGATATGATCGAGGTGGGAATGTGTGACGAAGATATGGTCAATCAAACACAGCTCGGCCAGGCTGAGCTCGCCCACTCCGGTGCCCGCATCGATCAACACATCGTGATCGAGCAGGAACGAGGTGGTGCGCAAATTGCCACCGATTCCACCGCTGCATCCCAACACTCGTAATTTCATATGTCCCGTGTATCCTGAAGTCCTGTCGTGTTACTTGGATTCGAACACGAATACGCCATCCCAATCCGCAGCCTGCGGGTTTTTACGAAAATAGGCAATGCGCTTGATATAGACATGATAAAGCGCGGTATCCGGAGACATGCGTTGCAGGTTCAACAACTGCAATTCTGCCTGATCCCAGTCCTGCTTTCGATACAAGCGCCGCATTTCATGGAACAGCTTGAGCTCGTCGTGAACCGCGCTGCTCACTTTTTCGGCCAGACCGATCGGTTCGTAAATCGCCACAGGCTTATCTTTACCTTTTACCCGCACATGGTCAAGCTCGCGATAGACAAAGTCATTCACGGCATTGCGGGTGTTTTCACCCACGATAATGCCCACATCGTATCGTTTGGTGATCCCTTCAAGCCGGGATGCCAAGTTAACTTCGTCTCCCATCACGGTATAGGCTACGCGCAATTCGGAACCCATGTTACCTACACTGACGCGTCCGGTGTTGATGCCCACGCCAACATGTATCTCCGGCCAACCTTGTTCCTTGAAGCGAGGCTGTAATTTCTCCAGTTTCTGCTGCATCTCGATAGCTGCCAGTATCGCATTGCGCGCATGATCCGCATCGGACAAGGGCGCCCCCCAGAACGCCATGATGCTATCGCCCATGTACTTGTCGATAGTACCGCGATGCTTGTAGATCACACGGGACAGCGGGGTCAAAAATTCATGCATCAACAACGTCAGTTCTTTCGGATCAAGTCCTTCAGAAATTGAGGTAAAACCGCGCACATCGGAGAACAGGATGGTCATCTCGCGGCTCTCCCCTTCCATGGACACGCTCTCAGGATGTTTCGCCATTTCCTCGACCAGTTCGCTCGGAACATATTGGCCGAACAATCCGGTTATCTGGCGCTTGGTGCGTGACTCGACGAAGTATCCATAGGACATATCCAGCGCGAAAATCAGGGCTATCATCGCCCAACTGTTCGCCACCGGCATCAATATGTTCCCGTATTGCCATGAGGCCAAGCTCAAGCCTGTCGTGCCGGCGAAGAAAAACCCCGAGAGCAGTATCGCATTTGCAGCACTCAACTGAGGCAGCAGCAGACTCATGGCGATACCGATCAGCAGCAACCAAGTCACCTCGGCACCCAGCATGTAGGCTGGCCGCTCTTTCAAATTCTGATCAAGAATCCCGGAGATCATGTTGGCGTGGACTTCCACACCCGGATAAACCTCGGCCACCGGCGTGGAGCGCATATCCATCAACCCGGGCGCTGTAGTGCCAACTAGCACGATCTTGTCCCTCAGTTGTGAAGGCTCGACTCGGTCATGTAACACATCCGCAATGGAAATATAAGGAAAACTTCCTTGCCTGCCACGGTACGGAACATAGGTTGTCACCTCTCCGTCCACCGGGATTTTCAATGAGCCATTGGCAG
>JBARHM010000339.1:0-1932 GCA_049799235.1 Gallionella sp. | reverse complement strand
CCACCATACTTTCGTCAGCCGTCGGAATGTCGCCGGCGATAAAGGGATTGGAGGTATCAACGGTCGGTACGCGCTGGAAATTGATGTGGGTGCGGGAAAACTGCGGGCACAGGTGGTTGATGTAGTCCGGCATGCGGCGCAGCATGGTGTCAACCACAGCCTCTTGGGAATAACCTCGCATTTTCTGATCGCGGTGCAGCTTCTGAATCCATTCCAGATTGATGATGGGCACGACGCCGATCAGCAGATCCACCTTGGACGCTACGTTGATCTTGTCGTCGGCATAGGCGCCATGCAAGCCTTCGTAGAAAAGCATGTCCGAGCCTTCCGGCAAATCGGTCCACGGCGTGAAGGTACCCGGTTCCTGCTCGTAGGGCTTGGCTTCCTCGGCATCATGGAGATACTTGCGCGAGCGGCCGGTACCTTTTTCGCCATAGCTGACGAAGAGCTGCTCCAATTCTTCGAGCATGTTGGCCTCGGGACCGAAGTGGCTGAAGTGCCGGTTACCGAGCGCTTCCTGCTCCTTCATCATGGCACGCATGGCCATGCGGTCGTAGCGGTGGAAGGAGTCGCCTTCGATGATCTGTGCAGTTAGCTTTTCGCGCCGGAAAATATGCCTGAAACTCTGCAGGACAGTGCTGGTGCCTGCCCCGGAAGAGCCCGTGACAGCGATGATGGGATGTTTGATTGACATGGCTATCTACCCTTGAACGTTGGAATCAGGTACGGGGTACATCACGAAACAGCGAGCGGTCGCTGAACAGCGGCGAAGCGAACGGAACGTCTGTTCCCGCCTCGTATTCGCGGTAATAGCGTTCGACACGCTCGACTTCGTTTTTCGAACCGAGAATGACCGGCACGCGCTGGTGCAGACTCTCCGGCATCACATCGAGAATGCTTGCTCGCCCGGTACTTGCAGCCCCGCCGGCCTGCTCGATCAGCATGCCCATCGGGTTGGCTTCGTACATCAGACGCAGGCGCCCGGACCTGCCCGGCTCCTTGCTATCCTTGGGGTACATGAAAATGCCGCCACGCAGCAGGATGCGGTGCACTGCGGCAACCATCGAAGCAATCCAGCGCATGTTGAAGTCGGCGCCGCGGACGCCGGTCTTTCCGGCCTTGCATTCGGAAACATAACGGACAACAGGCGGCTCCCAGAAACGCTCGTTGGACGTATTGATGGCATATTCGCGGGTATCTTCCGGAATGCGGATATCCGGGTGGGTCAGGATGAAGTTGCCGCTTTCGCGATCCAGCGTGAACCCGTAGGTACCCTGACCCATGGTCAGCACCATCATGGTCGACGGGCCGTAGATGGCATAGCCGGCGGCAACCTGCTCGTTGCCCGGGCGCAGAAAATCGGCCATTTCGGCATCGCCCGCGGTCGACCGCATCAGAACCGAGAAAATGGTGCCGACCGAAACATTGATGTCGCTGTTGGACGAGCCGTCGAGCGGATCAAAAATGAGCACATAGCGACCGCGCGGGTATTCATCGGGAATCGGCCATGGTTCGTCCATTTCTTCCGAAGCCATGCCAGCCAGTTGGCCGCCCCATTCGCAATGGTGCAACATGGCCTCGTTGGTCAGCACATCCAGCTTCTTCTGAACCTCGCCCTGCACGTTGGTCGATTCCAGCGCGCCGAGATTGCCGCCCAGCGCGCCCTTGGCGACCATCCCGGAGATGGTCTTGACAGCCGCCGCGATGTCGATCAGCAAGGCAGCAAGATCGTTCTGGTCGGGCTTGTTGCGCAGTTGTTCAATGACGAACTTGGAGAGTGTGGTGCGTCCGAGCTGCATGGTGCCTCCCATCAAATTTTGTTCCAACGAAGACCCACACAATAAGCCTATTATTAATTAAGCCAAAGTAACTTATTCTTAACATAAGAATAATACATAGATTAAGAGTGCATCAATCAGCTCTCCTTATCGT
>JBARHM010000338.1:0-4119 GCA_049799235.1 Gallionella sp. | reverse complement strand
CCAGCCCGGTGGATGGCGAGGACGTCGTGGCTTTGGTTGTTCCGATACAGGCATCTTTTTCAGAGGGCTACCAGCTTGGAACCATCGTGATGGCCAATCACTGGAGCGGGGTGAGAGCCTCTCTGTCCGACCAAACGCTCCTCCTGTACCATCAACATGCGTCAGCGCCGCAGGCAACTGACAAATCGCCGCCGGACAAGGGAACTCATCAAGAATCAATAGTCCTGCTGGATTCTACGCTGGACATTCCTGTGCCCGATAAGTCACTGCCTGAATTGGCGTATCACGACGGATGGGTGCAAGTCGGCAATAATCCATATCTGATCAACAGCGCATTGGAAGATAGCGGCTTGCTATCCGGATGGGAGATCGTGATGCTGCGCGAGCCCGGCGAGCTATATCAAACCGTTCACATTGTGATACTCAAGCTGGCTATCCTTGGCCTGATCCTGACATTGCCATTGATCCTGGTCATACGCTGGTTAGCCAGCCTGCTGACCGGACCGCTGCGTCAGTTGACACAATTTGTCTCTGAAATCTCCGGAACTGATGACCTGTCCAAACGGCTGGAATTGCGCTCCAACGACGAGATCGGCATATTGGCAAACGACTTTAACCGCATGACGGCAAGGCTGGAAAGCGGTTCAAAAGCGCATCGTGAAGCGGAAACGCGTCTGCGGGCAACCATCGATAACGCCCTGGATGCCGTAGTACTGATCAATTCTGAAGGAATTATCATTGGCTGGAATGACCAGGCAGCCAACATTTTTGGATGGTCCCGCGATGAAGCGGTAGGACGATTGCTGAACGAACTGATCGTCCCGCTCGAGTACCGCGAGGAACATCTGCAAGATATGCAACATCGGCTGAATATTGGCGAGGGGCGCATCCTGAATTCCCGGATCGAGAAGATAGGCCTTCATCGCGACGGACACGAATTCCCGGTTGAGTGGGCCATCACCACGATCGAGGTGGACGGCAGGTACGAGTATAGCGCGTTCATTCGCGACATCACCCATAAAAAAGAATCCGAAGAACTCATCTGGAAGCAGGCCAACTTTGACAAAGTGACCGGCTTGCCAAACCGCCACATGTTCCACGACCGCCTGGAGCAGGAAATCAAGAAGGCAAGCCGTTCCGGCCAGCAGATATCACTGCTATTTATCGATCTTGACCGCTTCAAGGAGATCAACGATACGCTGGGTCATGATGCCGGAGATATCCTATTGGTGGAAACAGCGCATCGCATCAGAAATTGCGTGCGTGAGTCAGATTCCGTGGCACGCTTTGGCGGAGATGAATTCACGGTAATATTGCTGGAAGTTGATGGCACAGTCGACGTTGAGCGGGTCGCCCAGTGCATTTTGGAGAAACTGACCGAACCGTATCAGCTTAAAGATGAAGTGGTCTATATATCAGCCAGCATCGGCATAACGATATATCCCAATGATGCCACCAGCGTTGAAGGCCTGCTCAAGAACGCCGATCAGGCGATGTATGTCTCCAAGAGCAAAGGGCGCAATCAGTCCAGTTACTATACCTCCACACTTCAGGATGCCGCACAGGAGCGGCGGCGACTGATAATCGATTTGCGCGATGCTTTGGCAGATGATCAGTTCCTGGTCTACTTCCAGCCGATCATGGACATGGGGACAGGCCGTATTCAAAAAGCCGAAGCCCTGCTCCGCTGGCAGCACCCGGAGCGCGGCTTGGTTAGTCCGAAGGAGTTTATTATGGTTGCGGAAGAAACCGGACTTATCAATGAAATTGGTGACTGGGTATTCAAAGAGTCAGCGCGCTGGGCAAAGCGCTGGACTGACCAATATTCGCATGATTTTCAAATCAGTGTAAATGTGTCACCCATCCAGTTCCAGTCCGGGGGACATTTTTGCGATGAATGGGAAAAATATTTGCGGGATATCAAACTTGCCGGGAAGAGCATCGTCATCGAGATTACCGAAAGCCTGTTGCTGAATGCGGCAAAGGGTGTCATTTACAGGCTGCTCAAATTCCGCGATTCGGGTATTCGAGTGGCAATCGATGATTTTGGGACAGGCTACTCATCGCTTTCTTACCTGAAAAAATTCGATATTGATTACCTCAAAATAGACAAGTCATTCGTGGATAACCTCGAAATGGATGCAAATGACATGGTGTTATCTGAAGCGATTATCGTGATGGCGCACAAGCTGGGGCTGAAGGTCATCGCCGAAGGCGTTGAAGTTGAAGCGCAGCGCAAACTGTTAAGCGATGCGGGCTGCGACTTTGCGCAAGGATACCTTTTTTCCAAGCCGGTTCCTCCGGAGGAATTTGAAGATTTGCTCAAGGCGTCGACGTAGGATTCTTGTTATTCGAATGCCTCGGGACAAACTGGTTATTTACTTCACCTTTCGACTTGTTTATTCCCGTGTTTGGCGCGCTACCGGGCGCCTGTTGTTTTTATTATCAACGCGGCGAATATATTGCCATGCCCTCAGGTTGCCTGGAATGCGTCTTTGAGCGTTCCGCTCGTGACTCGAGATAGCATTAGAATGCCTATTCATGAGCCATCAAACCGACCGTTCCTGCATAAAGGTATTTTTCGCGCTATGGCCGACCGCCTCTGAGCGAAGTCATCTGGCGGCATGGCAGAAACCGCTGAAGTCTCTGTGCGGCGGACGCGCCATGCGCGGCGAGACCCTGCATAACACCCTGGTGTTTATCGGCAATATCGTGCAGTCCAGGCTTGAGCCGTTGCAATTGGCGGCGCAGGAGGTGAGCGGCGAGCGTTTCGAATTGTGTTTCGATGCCGCGCGCTACTGGGGCCATAATCACATCGTGTATGCCGCACCTGTTCATCAGCCAAAGCCATTGTCCCAGCTGGTCCTGGGGCTGGAGCAGAACCTGGCAAGGCATGGCTTCATGTTCGATATCCGCGAATACC
This sequence comes from Gallionella sp., assembly GCA_049799235.1. Taxonomy (GTDB): domain Bacteria; phylum Pseudomonadota; class Gammaproteobacteria; order Burkholderiales; family Gallionellaceae; genus Gallionella. The sequence continues at coordinate 1,196 of JBARHM010000338.1, read as the reverse complement.
GTCCACATGTCACGTTGATACGCAACGCCCACTGGACCGACGAACCGTTGCCAGCGATGCAGCCGGTGTGCTGGCAGTTAAACGATTTTGCCCTGGTGCAATCGGTGAGCCATGAAAGGCTTGCCGGTTATCGTGTGCTGGCCCGATTCCCGTTGGGATTGGAATCTGGTGACCCGCATCGCGGCCCTGGCTGATTTCGCATTCTGGCTCTGTTTCATATATTCACTATGTTGCGTGGTTTTAAGCTGCATATTTATGGATAATGCCGCCCACGGTGCATGCAGGAGCAAACAATGCTATATATCTTTACGCTGGAACGCAGCCGGTTGATCAGTATCCGGCCGGACGAGGTTGCGACCCGAAAACCGATCTGGGTGGATATCGTCGAGCCCAGCGAAGAGGAGCGCGCCTGGGTAACCGAGACATTTGCGATCACGCTGCCCTACCCCGAGCATTTGCGCGACATTGAGGAGAGCGCGCGATTTTACGAGGAGAATGAGGAGCTTCATGTGCGTTCCGATTTTCTGCAGGGCAAGGAAATCGGAACGCTTAGCGTGATCGTCGGTTTCGTGATCTCGCGGAATGTGCTGTTCAGCCTGCATGATCAGGATTTGCCGTTGTTCAGGCTGTTTCGCCTGCGCACCCAGCGGCAGCCCAATCTGGTCGAGGACAGCCTGGACGTGCTGATCGACTTGTATGACTCGGATGTGGAGTTTTCTGCCGATACACTGGAAGAGGTCTATATAGAACTTGGCAGTATCGGCAACCAGGTGCTCAATACCACTCTGGGCGACAAGGAGGCGGGCACGGTGCTTGCAAAGATCGCGCACAACGAATACCTGAACGGGCGCATACGCCGCAATCTGATGGATACACGCCGCGCGATCTCGTTCTTGATGCGGAGCAAATTGCTAAAGGCATACCAGCTTGATGAAGCGCGCCAGATCATCCAGGACATCGATTCGCTGGGCGGCCATACCGCGTTTCTGTTCGACAAGATAAATTTCTTGATGAACACCACCGTCGGTTTCATCAACGTCAACCAGAACAAGATCGTGCGCATGTTCTCGGTTGCTTCGGTGGCGCTGCTGCCGCCCACGCTGATAGCGTCGATCTACGGGATGAACTTCAAGTTCATGCCGGAGCTGGAGTGGGCGAACGGTTACCTGTTCTCGCTGTTTCTGATGGTTGTTTCC
>JBARHM010000337.1:0-6596 GCA_049799235.1 Gallionella sp. | reverse complement strand
GATCGAAACCGGTCGCAACGTATCGCCTCTCCGGCAAATACTACTCTGGATGGAATGGGAATAGTCCCATCTTAAGCAAGATACGTATTTCTACTTATGTATTCACCCGTATTTATTCAGTCGTAATGCTACTGTAATTTGCACATCCCATAATGAACATCTCCTCAAGCCTTTTCAAGGAGCGCGAAATGACCTCGGTCAAGAAAAACAACGCCGTAATCGAAACCAATGCGGCTTCCTACGCTGTAGGACAGGAGTGGACTAATGAACATCCCGCTGAGTGGTATGAGCCGCCAGCGCTGGCACTGGACGAACGCGGCATGATCCGCGATTGCAGTAAGTCCGGCGAGAGATTGTTCGGCTACCGGCGGCACGATTTGGTTTGGCAGCATGTTTCCATGCTGTTCCCGCAACTCTCGGGAATTGTGCTCGTTCAGGAAGGGCGATTTAACCCGCTACTTAATTTTCTCTGCCGTTGCGGTAAACTTTTTCAATCGCGAAATCGGCAAGGTGACGCCTTCTCCTGCAATTTGAGTTTCGTCCGTCTTGAACATGATGGCATACGCACCCTGAGGCTGATTGTGAGTCCTTCCGACAACGCAAAATCATAATTGCCTTTTATCTTTTATATGGACATCTTGTTTCTGGAGTTTAAGAACACTAGCCAAAAATTGAAATGGTAAGGAGCAATCATGTTACGCACATTTGCCAGGTTCGCACGTTTCATCAGGGACTACCGCTATTATCGAGTGAGAGGTTTAAATTCTAAAGCAGCATGGAATCTTGCCAGCATGACACTCCCATAACCAGCAAAGAGCAACCAGTGTTTTATAGGGAATACATATTGGCACTTAGTACTGGTCCTGTGATTTTCTCTGCAATATTTTTCATCATAGATTGATTATGATTCCTCAATAATTATTGGCTATTCCTTTAGGAGAATGATCATGCCACACACATCTGCAATTTCTAGCAAAACAAATGCAAAAATCCAATCCGCCACCCCGAAGCAATCCGCCACCCCAAAGAATGATATTGGGGATGGGATTAACCGTGAAGAAATGATCTCCGTTGCGGCTTATTTTCGCGCCGAGCAGCGCGGCTTTGGGGAAGGTGATTCACTGTCCGACTGGCTGGCCGCTGAAGCGGAAATCGATGCAATGCTCAATAACCGCAACGACATCAAAGTCCATTGACGATGAGGGGAATATGACTTTTCGACGACGAAAAAGAAAAGAGATGCATACTAATAGAATATTAAATGACTTTGTCAGCAGCTACATTCATGAGTCAATGCAGGATATCAAAGATGTACTGCTGCTGCTCCAACATTCACCAAGTGATATTTCAATAGCCAGTACCCTCCCAAGCACCACACAGATCATTGAAGATATGACCGATTTTGATGAGTATAAGCATGTCGTTGCTTTGTTGTGTGCAATTGAGGGTGTACTGAACAGAGTGCGCGTTGCCGAATTGCGGCCCAAAGCCTCTCTGATCGCCCTGTTGCTAATCTGTTGTGGCCATGTTTCTACAATGGTGAGTCAACTTGCCAATAGGGACGAGATATAACTGGGGCATTTGAACAGGAGCCATGGGCTGATTCGCCAGTTGAACGCCTATCATGGGAATAAGGTTGAGTATGCTACTGCCGCCTGATGCAATCCGCTTTCATATTTGAAAGGAAATGTCATGAGCCAAATTCTCACCGAACTTGAAGAGGCCGATCATATTTTGATAGCAATGGCAGGTCATGATAGGGAGGTAAAAAAGCCAATTCCAGATGGTGAAGAGCATAAGAAACCGGAGCATAATTTTCCGGATCCATTGCCATACGTTTGGAGCATGTAATAAATAATGTATTAAACATAACTGCAATTTACCAAGGAGAATTATCATGAATATTGTTAAATGGGATCCATTCAAGGAATTGGAAGATGTTTCCAACCGGTTGAATCGTATTTTTTGGAGTTTCCCGGCCCGAGCCGGATCGGGCCAGGAAATGTTGGCGGTAGCCGACTGGTCGCCTTCCGCTGATATCACAGAGACGGATACTGCGTACCTGATCAAAGCCGAAATTCCCGGTGTGCAGAAAGAGGATGTCAAGGTTACCGTCCAGGACGGCATACTCACGATGCAGGGCGAACGCAAAATGGAAAAGGAAGAGAAAGGCAAGAAGTTCCACCGCATCGAGCGTTCCTACGGCAGCTTCGTGCGCAGCTTCCGGATGCCCGACGATGCCGATGAAAACACTGTGAAAGCCGAGTTCAAGGATGGCATGCTCAACGTCACGCTGGCCAAGTCCGCGAAGGCCAAGGCCAAGTCGGTCAATGTTTCAGTGTCGTAAATGACCCGCAGGGGGTTTCCCTTTTTTTTAAGCAAGGAGCTAGTCACATGGCAACAGGTACAGTCAAATGGTTTAACGATGCAAAGGGTTTTGGTTTCATCACTCCCGATGATGGTAGCGAAGATTTATTCGCGCATTTTTCCGCAATCAAAATGAGTGGCTTCAAGTCGCTGAAAGAAGGCCAAAAGATCAGCTTTGAGGTGACACAAGGCCCCAAGGGCAAGCAGGCATCCAACATCCAAGCCACCTAGCTGGCATTATTTACTTTTCTTGCATCAATATTATCCGCGGGTTGAAACCTAAAAACTGCGCAGTATCAGGTTACTCACATTCAGTGAAAACGAGCGTCCGCTTTTGGGCAGCGTAACAGAATAGCTCGGGGGCACTTAGCATTCAAACTAGGCATTTATCACTTTTGTTTTTCCCCGATATTTTGATATTAAAAGAACCCCGCAACATCACGAGGTTCTTCATCAAACTTCCACTTAGTTACGACCGGGACCACTTGGTTATAACCACCAGCACCGCCACAAATACCAGGTACAGAATTAGCGGCTTTATCGCCAGCCAAAATAGCAAGGTCAGCATGGCTTGGGTTCTTTGTTTACCGATACCTTTATAGTCACTCCGTCCTGTTTTCAGTGATACTGGTCACAGCTGGCAGGTAGCTGCCAGTGAAGGCAGGACAGACCGAAAACAATCATTCCGCCAACGAGAGAAACGAACGCGAGGACAGTGTGCATTTTCAACTGACTTCCAACCAGTATCGGATACAGCAAGATGTGGATTTCGCCGACCACAAACGTGCCCCAAAAGGTGAGCAGCAGGGCTTTGCCTTCACTGCCTTGCAAAAACAAAAAGATGGCCGCAGGAATCCAGATGATAAAGGCACCCAGCACCGGCGCCACGGCAAGCATCGCCATTACTATTCCCCAGAGCAATGGCGCCGGCAAGTCCAGCCACCAAAACATCCGTCCGCCCAGGGTACCCTGCACAACGGCGACGGCAAACGTACCATAGACGGTTGCATGAACGGCCAAAATCGCACCCTTCAGATGTTTCGGTTGCGTGGTTGGAAAGTGTGCTCGAAGGTGGCAAGACCGGTGCGATCGGCCTTGACGTGGCACTTGGCCTCCTGGTTGGCCAGATCGTACGCGTTGCGATGATGGAGTGGCCGCAGGTTTTTCAGCGTGTTCGGTTCTCCGGGCGTAGAGTTGATGATTTTCCAGCCAAAGTCGGAATCAGTGTTGCCATAATACTGGCGGTTTATCCAGGCGCCGCATTCGTCCTCGCGCCACAGTTCGGCATTGATGTCGGCATTGGCCCGGGCTTTTCCCCATACCTGCTGAATCAGTTGTTCGCTGTATCCCATATCGTTCTCCTTGTCGAGGCCGCTACTCGCGGCCATACTCCGATGGTCAACACGCCATCATGTAATCGATGATATGCATATCCAGGTCCCTAGACAGGTAAGTCCATATCACATCATGCTTGCCCAGTTCGTCTAGTTTGTGTTGCTTAATATTGATCTGCCAGTTGAGTATATTACCAATTCTGGGGCGATTTCCGGATACGCCGGCATCTTGGTTTTGGTCTTCATCCCTCTTAGTTAACAACTCGCGCTATGCTTGAACCCACAGTTTTGCCTCGGGCCACACCTTATACTCCGTCTACAGCGCAGGTGAGCGCAACTTTGCCAGTTATGTGCGTTTAGTGCGTACCTGTCAGTAATTGGGCAGCATAGCGGTTTTATGAGAGCTAATCCACATGAGGTCCATCTCGTCCAACAGGATCCACAACGTGCGTATCGCCCGTTTCAGCAGCTACGTAAAGGCTATGTCGAGGCTATATCCTTATTCCTTAAGCAAGAGGCCCGCCTCCTTGGCCTCTTCTCTGCCCCTCTCCGAAAGGTCAACATCCGTCCAACTGGTAAACAGGTTTTCTTTGTTCCAGACGCTGTCTCCATGGCGAAGCAGAACGATTTTGTGCATCTCAATACTCCCGTTCTTGGGGGGCAGACGCCAAAGAGCAGCCCACAAGCTCAGCCGCTGACCCCTTGTCATGACTCTCTTCAATGTGGGCGCCATCGGCAGGAAATCCTGGGCTGGGGCTATTCTCCAGCGCCTCTTTCACGACACTACCGCTCACCGTCTCTTGCTTTAGCAGTTGCTGGGCCAATTTCTTCAGGGCCGGGTGATGCATTTTCAACAGTTCCTGGGCACGCTTGTACTGTTCCGTCACGAGACGCTGGACTTCTCCGTCGATCACTTGACGAGTCTCCGGACTGATCTGGCTGTTGTCCTCGACCGATCCCCCCAGGTATTGAAGTCGTTGACCTGCGTAGCGCACCGAGCCGAGCTTATCGCTCATGCCAAATTCTGTGACCATACGGCGGGCCAGCTCAGTCGCTCGCATAATGTCGTCACTGGCCCCGGTGCTGATAGTCGCGAACTCCACGATTTCGGCGGCACGCCCGCCCAACATGACGGCGATCCTGTCCTTCAGTTCGTCGATCGAGAGCAGATAGCGGTCTTCGGTTGGCATTTGCATGGTGTAGCCCAAGGCGCCCCGGCTGTGTGGAACGATACTGATTTTGCTGACCGGTTCGCCATGCGGCACCAGCTCGGCCACCAGTGCGTGGCCAGACTCGTGGTATGCAACCGTGGTTCGTTCCTGCTCGTTCATGACTCGACTCTTTTTCTCGGAGCCTGCAATCACCCGTTCGATCGCAGCCTCGAAATCATTCAACGTCACTGCCGTGGCCTTGTGCCGGGCGGCGAGTAGTGCTGCCTCATTCATAGCATTCGCCAGATCAGCGCCGCTGAAACCAGCTGTCATTCTAGCGGCCCGTTCCAAGTCAAAGTCTGCCGCCAGCTTTATCTTCTTGCTATGAATCCGCAGGATTTGCACTCGGCCAATGAGATCTGGATTGCCGATGGCGATCTGGCGATCAAAGCGGCCCGCGCGCAGGAGCGCCGGGTCGAGCACCTCCGGACGGTTGGTGGCAGCCATGATAATCACTGGAGCGCTGGTGTCGGTTTTGAAGCCGTCAATCTCCGCCAGCAATTGGTTGAGGGTCTGCTCACGTTCGTCATTGCTGCCCAGGCGCATCACGCCTCCTCGACTTTGACCAATGGCATCAATCTCGTCAATGAAAACGATCGCAGGAGCCGCCTTGCGCGCCTGCTCGAACAGGTCGCGCACTCGTGCTGCGCCCACGCCAACGAACATCTCGACAAACTCGGAGCCACTGGTCTCGAAGAAGGCGACCTGAGCCTCGCCGGCCGTTGCTTTGGCCAGCAGCGTCTTGCCGGTACCCGGGGGCCCGACGATCAACACGCCCTTGGGGATATGCCCGCCGAGTTGAGCGAATTGCTCTGGCGCCTTCAGAAACTGAATAATCTCTTGGAGCTCGGCAATGGCTTCATCAGCTCCGCCCACATCTTTGTATGTGACCGTAACATCCTCGGGCTTGACCTCGATCGCCTTGCTCTTGCCGACCCCAAAGATCCCGCCCAGCCCTCCTCCGCCGGCGGCCCCGCCCGCGCGCCGGTAGGCCATGTACCAGAAACCGCCGAGTAGCGCGAGCGGCAGAAGGTACCCCAGCAAAATACCACCCAGGGGGTTCGGTGGGCGCTCGAAGTGGTAAATAACATTTGCGTTTTGTAACTCCTCAATCAGCTTGGGGTCGCCGGCAGGCGCAGGTACGGTATTGAATGGGACGACCGGAGGAGTTCCGTCCGGTTTGGGATTTTTCATCTCACCAGTGATGCTGCTTGCGCCGATGGTTACCTGTACGATATGAGCAGCAGTCAGCTGTTTCTTGAACTCGCTGTAAGGAATTTCTGTGCTCCGGATCAAAGCAGTTACGACGAATTGCTGGAACAGCCATAAGACAATTAGGCTCGTGATCAAGTAGCTAACGCTGAAATGAAACTGACGCTGACTTTTCTCTTGGCGCTTCTTTTCATCGTCGCGGTCGTGTTTTCTTGGTGACAATTCCGGTTCGTTCATGGCCCACCCCCTAAGTGCTCAAATTGTGCAGGAACGTGATCGTCTTGAGGCACCACCTATCCGCAGCACGATCTTGCCCAGCCAGTCATTGTATTCGCTGTGTTGTCTTGACCTGCCCCCAATCATAGTGCCAAGGGGCACTTCGTAAAGTCCGTAAATCAGCTACCCGATTTCTTCCTGTTCATTGCCTCCTGGGGTAGCAATCCGGAAGCGTGCTGCAAATTCTGCTGGCGTT
>JBARHM010000336.1:0-2205 GCA_049799235.1 Gallionella sp. | reverse complement strand
GCTTTATCGCGTATTTTCTGCCATTGCGGTTTGCCGGAATTGCGTCGATCGATTTTTTCAAGATTTTGCTTGACCTCTGCAGCATCCGGCTTCAGCTTCAGTCGCTTGGCCTCGGTTAGCAGCAAGACATCGGTTATCAATTTTTCCCCGATTTCCCGTTGCAGTGCCGCGACCTCTGCTTCCGGCGGCTTGCCATGGTAAAAGCGGTTGCGGCTCGCCGCAGCATACGCGGTATCAAACTGGCGTTGGGTGATGGTTACTTTCCCCACCTGGGCGAAGACCGGCAGTGCAGCTTCTTTTTCTGAATTCTTATCCGCGGCCAGTGCTCCGGCGCAGGACAATAATCCGATCGACAAGGCGGTCAACGCGAGGCCGATGTTGTTGAGGTTTGTTTTCAGATTCACTGTTGGATACCTTTCATGTTGTACTGTAGAAGCAGGCTGCCGGCCTGTCGTTGCTTTCATGCAGGGCTGAACCCGCCTTTGCATTATCACGTGCCTGCAGCAGAAAATCCAGATAAAAAAACCGGAAAAAAAAAGCCAGACGTCTCCGTCTGGCTCGCCTTGCGGCGCTATGCTACATGCTGCTTACTTGTCGTGGCAGGCCAAGCAGGTTCCGCTGCTGTTGTTGCCGCCAACCTTACGCAGGAACGTGGTGGTCTCGGTATGCGGGTCATGGCAGGTCGCGCATTCCACCAGTGGCTCGCCGCTAAGACTGCCTTCCATACGGTTGTACAGTGGCAAGTCATTCTTGGTTTTGGTGCCGGATGCGTCGGTGTCGATGTAATACACGGTAGTTCCGCTAGCGACAGTAACGTCCAGGGCAGCGTGGAAGTCTGCATCGTTAGATGTGCCACCACCGACTGAGCCAGCGTACTGGATGCTGATCGGGTGATCGTTACGCAGATCGGTACCAAGGTAGATCATCTCGGTAACCTGGCTCATGTAGTTGAACTCGTTGAAGCCGCCGCAAGTACCGTCAGTGGCTGCACAATCTACACCGGCTGCCTTGCTGATGTAGTTGGTGCCATCCAAGTTGACATCGCCGCTGGTGCCGCTGCCCGGTGAGTTGATCACGACGTTCATGGCCTGTGTACCATCGTGGCAGGATAGACAAGCCAGCGATACGGAGCCGATGGTAGTCGACTTGGAATCCAGCGTGCTGGTGCCGAGCTGGGCATAAGTTGTGTACGAGGATGAGGAAGCCAATGTACGGTTCCACAATGGCACTGCTGCAGAAGTATCTCCACCGTGTGGCGTGTGGCAGAATACGCAGATTTCAGTCGTTGAGGAACTGAAGTTATGGGTGCCGGTAGAGCCAAGATTGTGCTTGGTGTTGGCGATACCGGCCATTGCAACGCTGCTCATCGACACGAGTGTCAGGCCGACAGCTAATTTAGCAATTGAGGTTTTCATGTGTAAGTCCTTTATGAAGTTTAAGTAAAAATTTACTGCCTGGTTTGCTGCTATCTTCTTACACCGGCCCTGAATTTAGAAATTGGTTGCCAGCGCCCCCTTTCTGAAAGCACTTAGTGTGCCAGATATGCAACTCATTGTTTTTTTGGTAAATGGTATTTAGGCTGAGTGTCAGCGTTCCTGAGGATGGGAAATACTGCCGCTGATATTCCAAAAAGTGGGATAGCCTGCCCCGGCGGAGTTTCACTTCAGACATTTTTCCCGGATGCGGATAAGCGCCGGTATCGGGTGTAGCCAAAACCCGGTTAACATTGGCATCAGCCAAATCCAGTCTCTCAGGTATGGCAAGCTGACCGGGTATCCGTCGTTATCGGGCACTTTCAGACAGCGTTCGGCAAAATCACTGACGAGTCATGTTATTTCGCGATTTGGCCTTGCCAGCGCCGGCGTATAATTCGGCCTGAGATCGTTGGATTTTATCGGCCGCGTCCATCCCGGCCGCACTTTACCCGAAAGCACGTGCAATGAATATCCCCAACTTGATTGTTCAACCCGCTGTTCAGGCGGGGCTGTTGCTGCTGGCCGTGATCGCGCTCTACGCCGGTTCGCTGTCCGCCCCGTTCGCTTTCGACGATTTCACTTTTTTTTCTGATCCCGGGATGCTGTCGAAATATAGCCAGGGCTATTTCAGTTTCGAGCTGCGCTGGCTGCCGTATGCGTCGTTGGCGCGGACGGTGGAGTGGCTGGGCTTCGATCGATCCTGGCTAAGGCTGGGCAATGTGCTGCTGCA